>NZ_JBKGGU010000005.1:0-286692 GCF_052042015.1 Pseudomonas sp. SMV71
ACTCAACGCACAGGCTCCCAGAACAGCCACGGCAAACCAGGCGAGGTGTTTAACCAGACGGGTTGTCATTGCATGTCTCCTGCCGATATCCAGTGGATTGCGGCGATTGTTTTTATAGTGTGCCCCGGCTATTCGGAGCCGGCCCAATATCCCTGCAAGCCGTCAATAAATAAATCCGTAGTACTACGTAGATGCCCGGTGCGGACTCCCCTGTGGGAGCGAGCTTGCTCGCGATGAGGCCCTGTCCGTCAACATCAGCGGCGACTGATCGGACGCCATCGCGAGCAAGCTCGCTCCCACAGGGGTTAATGGGCGTCTACAGATTCAGTGTCTGTCCCCACAGGTTTCCCTCTCCTATCCGGCGGCCGGTTTGACATATGATGCCAAGCATCGACCTCTCCCCCGCGAGTCCGGACAGGAGTACCCATGTTGCTCAAACACAAAATCGTCGCCCTGGGGATCCTGCCCCTGGTCCTGGCGATCGCGGTGATCTGCGCGTTGGTGATTTCCCTCCACCGCCAATTGGGGGATCAGCAAGCGCAATTGATCGAAGACAGCATCCTGGCGAGCAAGCGCGCCGAGTTGAAGAACTATGTCGAGATGGCGCAGAGCCTGATCGCCCCGCTGTATAACGATGGTAAGGGTGACGAGCGGGCGCAGCAGCAGGTATTGGAAGAACTGCGCAAGCTCAGCTTCGGCATCAACGGTTATTTCTTCGTGTACGACCGCCAGGGTCGCAGCCTGATGCACGCGCGCCAGTCGGAACTGGTGGGCCAGTACCTCTGGGATATGAAGGATCCCCATGGCCTGCCGGTCATCCAGGCCCTGATCAAAAGCGCCGAGTCCGGCGAAGGTTTCCAGCGCTATGCCTGGAACAAGCCCTCCTCCGGCCAGGTTACCGACAAACTGGCCTATGTGGTGATGCTGGAGCGATGGGGCTGGATGCTCGGCACCGGGATTTACCTGGAGGATGTCGAACGCGCCACCCAACAAGCTCGCGACGAAGTGGCCCAGGGCATCCACACCACCATGTTGGCGATTGCCGCCGTCGCCCTGGTGGCGGTGCTGCTGGTGTTCGCCGGCGGCATGACCCTCAACGTCAGCGAACATCGCCTGGCCGACAAGAAACTCCAGCGCTTGAACCAGCGCATTGTCAGCTTGCAGGAAGAAGAGCGCTCGCGGGTGTCTCGCGAGCTTCACGACGGCATCAGCCAGTTGCTGGTGTCGATAAAATTCCAGTTCGAACTCGCCAGCCACGTCCTTGAAAATGGTCAGGAGAACGGCCTGGGGATCCTGAAGAACGCCACGGACCGACTGGGCGAAGCCATCGGCGAGATCCGCAGCATTTCCCACGACTTGCGCTCTTCCCTGCTCGACACCCTGGGCCTGCCGGCTGCCATCGGCCAGCTCGCCAGCGAGTTCCAGCAGCGTAGCGGACTCGAAGTGTCCTACCGCAGCAACGAGTTCGATTGTCGCCTGGAGAATGGCGCGCCGGTCTCGCTGTTTCGCATTGCCCAGGAGGCGCTGACCAACATCGAACGGCATGCCGGGGCGAAAAGCGTTGGCATCACCCTGTTCGGCTCCGCCCAGTCCCTGCGCCTGACCGTGGTGGATGACGGCATGGGGTTCAACGTCCCGCAGGTCGAACGCGGCCATAGCGGCATTGGCCTGCGCAATATCCGCGAACGGGTCGAGCATTTCGGCGGTAGGCTGGAAGTAAGCTCGGTACCGGGACGCAGCGAACTGGACATTCTGCTGCCAATGAACATGTCTGCGACGCAAAGTTGATGCCCCGCCCACCCAATACGAGTACCTGCCGATGAACCTGCCTGCCGTGATCCGCGTCGCACTGGTCGACGACCACTCCCTGGTCCGCGACGGCATCAGGGCCCTGTTGTCCGTGATGCCGCAACTGGACGTGGTAGGCGAAGCCGAGAGCGGTGCGCAAGCGATCGACATGGTCGGGCGCTGCCAGCCGGACCTGCTGCTGATGGACATCAGCCTCAAAGACATGAACGGTCTGGAACTGACCCGGCTGCTGGGTAAGCAATACCCCAGCCTCAAAATCCTGATCCTGAGCATGTACGACAATCACGAATACGTGAGCGAGTCGGTGCGCTCCGGCGCCAGTGGCTACGTCCTGAAGAACGCCCCGTCGCGGGAAATCATCGCGGCCATCGAGGCCATCATCGGCGGCGGCACCTTCTACAGCGCCGAAATCGCCCAGCGCCTGGCCAGCGACACCACCAGCGATAACGAACTGACACCCCGCGAGAGCCAGGTGCTGGCCAAGATGGTCCAGGGACTGAACAACAAGGAAATGGCCCGCGAGCTGGACATCAGCGTGCGCACCGTCGAAACCCACCGCCTGAGTATTCGCCGCAAGCTCAACATCGATAAGCCGGCGGCGCTGGCGAAATACGCGATCGACCATGGGCTGATTTCTCGTTAGCCCAGGCCGGCCACGGCCTTTGTGGCGAGGGAGCTTGCTCCCGCTGGGCTGCGTAGCGGCCCAGGGCTCTGACGATTGCTGCGCAATCGAGCGGGAGCAAGCTCCCTCGCCACAGGGTCGCGTACCTCGCGATGCTCCGGTGACAGCCCCCGCCGCGTTTTACTACACTGCCCCGCTCCCCTCCTTTGCTCGCGAGCCGTCCACGCCATGAAAAAAACAACAAGCACAATGACGATCTTCGGCCTGATGGCGCTCTGCGGCAGCGCCTTGGCCGAGCCTGCGGCCTCGCACCTGGACCAGGTGCTGCAACGCGGCGAGCTGCGGGTGTGCACCACCGGCGACTACAAGCCCTACACCTACAAGACCGATACCGGAGAGTACGAAGGGATCGACATCGACATGGCCCGCTCGCTGGCGACCAGTCTCGGCGTCAAGGTGCAATGGGTGCAGACCACCTGGAAAACCTTGATGCCGGACATGCTCGCGGAAAAATGCGACATCGGCATGGGCGGGGTTTCGGTGACCCTGGAGCGTCAGAAGAAAGCCTATTTCAGCAACACCCTTGACGTGGACGGCAAGATCCCGCTGGTGCGCTGTGAGGACCAGGCGCGCTACCAGACCATCGAGCAGATCAACCAGCCTTCGGTGCGCCTGGTAGAACCGGCCGGCGGCACCAACGAAGCCTTCGTGCGGGCCTTCCTGCCCAAGGGCCAGCTGGCCTTCCATGACAACGTGACCATCTTCCAGGAACTGCTGGACAAGAAAGCCGACGTCATGATCACCGATGCGTCGGAAGCGCTCTACCAGCAGAAACTCAAGCCAGGCCTGTGCGCCGTCAACCCCACCCACTACCTGCAATACGGTGAGAAGGCCTACCTGCTGCCCCGTGACGACCATACCTGGAAAATGTACGTCGACCAGTGGCTGCACTTGAGCAAGGCCAATGGCAGTTACCAGAAGGTGATTGCGCAGTGGCTGGCGGTGCCTGCGGCTCAGTGACTGCTTGCTGATGCAATGACACCTGTGGGGCGAGCCTGCTCGCGATGGCGGTGTTTCAGTTGGCCTCGATGCGACTGACCTGACGCTATCGCGAGCAGGCTCGCTCCCACAGACGGCCTCATTGATCCAGGCATTTGTATCGCTCTGTATAACAACTGCGAATTGATACGAAACATTGATTTCAGGCCCTTGCGGCACACATCACCGATACACCCGGGCGTTTAACTGTGCACACCGGACAGCAGCGAGCCAAGCGCTGGCGCCGGCCACTCAATTAACGCAAGGAGAATCATCATGTCCAACATCTCGAAACTGTCTTCCCTGGCAATCGCCCTGGCATTGATTGGCGGCATCGGCCTGTCCAGCATCGCTTCTGCGAAGGTCGTGACGGCCTTGACCCAGAATCAGGTTGAACAGCAGTTGGCCGAAGGCGGCTCCGATCGACTGATCGAAAACCGTGTGGCCGAAGGCGGCTCCGACCGACTGATCGAGAACCGCGTCGCCGAGGGCGGCTCCGACCGGCTGATCGAGAACCGCGTCGCCGAGGGCGGCTCTGATCGGCTGATTGAAAACCGCGTCGCTGAGGGCGGCTCCGACCGGCTGATCGAAAACCGTGTGGCCGAGGGCGGCGCCGATCGGTTGCAGGAGCTGCGTGAGCGCAACTCGGCAGCGGTGGTGTAGGACCATGCCGGGCACGGCCCGCGCTGACCATTCACCAAGAAGCACAAATGCAGGTGTCGGGCCACGCTCCCGGACACCTGCCGATGCTCGGGCGGCGCGTACGTGTCCCGCGAACACTCCCCCATTGTGGGAGCGAGCCTGCTCGCGATAAGGCCCTACCCAGCGACCTCATGCACCGGATCGGCGTCCGCCGCCCCCGGTTCTAACACCTTCGTATAGCGCGTTAATACCCAGACATGTCGCCACTGACCTTATGTAGAAGTGTCGGATCGCAGGGCCGCGAATACCATCGTCCCTAGCGAACCGAAACTGGATCGGCTGATGCGCCGCACTTTTTCGGCACTTCGCAACACGGTCACGCTGAAACAGTTGAACAATTCAACGTATCGATTCTTGTCTTCGGGAGCTCATCATGAAACAGCATATTCTGGTTGTTGGCGCCGGCTTCGGTGGCGTCTGGAGCGCATTGAGCGCGGCCCGCCTGCTGGACCGGCACGAGCGCAATGACATACAGATCAGTGTCCTCGCCCCGCAGGCGGAGTTGCGCATACGCCCGCGCTTCTACGAGCCGGACGTCCACACGATGAAGGCGTCGCTGGACGCATTGTTCGACGTCGTGGGCATCCACTTCGTCCAGGGTTTTGCAGACAGTATCGACACGACGTCTAAGCAAGTCGGCTACCACGACGCCTCCGGCGCCCGGGGTACGTTGAGCTACGATCGCCTGGTCCTCGCCGCTGGCAGCCAACTGATGCGCCCGGCGCTCAACGGCATAAGCGAGCACACCTTCGATGTCGACGAAATCGAACAGGCAACGCGTCTCGAGGCGCACATCAAATCCCTGAAGAACCTGCCCGACAGCCCGGCCCGCAACACCGTGGTGGTGGCCGGCGGCGGCTTCACCGGAATCGAAACCGCCACTGAAATGCCCGCCCGCTTGCGCGCCGTGCTGGGCGAGAACGCCAACATCCGGGTCATCGTGGTCGATCGCGGCCCGCAGATCGGCGCCTCGCTGGGCGAAGGTATTCGTCCGTCACTTATCGAAGCGTCCGATCACCTGGGGATCGAGTGGATTCTCAACGCCTCGGTCGATTCGGTGGATGCCGGCGGCGTCACGCTCTCGGACGGTCAGCGCATCGAATCGAGCACGGTGATCTGGACCGTCGGTTTCCAAGCCAGCCCGCTGACCCAGCAAGTGCTCGGCACTCGGGATCGTCAGGGCCGCTTGCATGTGGACGGCAATCTCAGGGTATTGGGCCAGAACGACATCTTCGCCGCCGGTGACGTGGCTTATGCCGCCACCGATACCTTGGGCAACTTCGCCGCCATGTCCTGCCAACACGCCATTGCCCTCGGACGCTACGCCGGCAACAACGTGGCCGCCGACCTGCTGGGCGTGGCACCGACCGCCTACAGCCAGCCCAAGTATGTGACGTGCCTGGACCTGGGCGCCTGGGGCGCGGTGTACACCGAAGGCTGGGACCGCCAGCTCAAGCTGGTGGGACAGGAAGCCAAGGAGCTCAAGTCCCAGATCAACTCGGTGTGGATCTACCCGCCCGCCGCCGATCGTGCGACAGCCCTGGCAGCGGCCGACCCCTCGATCCCGGTCGCCTGACCTACACGCTCCATCCCGGCCAGTCTTCTCCTTTCTGAGCCGGCTTTTCCCGGACGCCCACCACTGTCATTTCGGCGGGCGTTTTTTTTGCCTGTCCCTATGCACCGCAAGCGTCACCAGCCGACGGTCGCCGACAGCAGCCACGGCGTGCCTGCCCTCTCCTGTTCGACTTGACTATGGCTGACTTCAGTCCAGTAACGACACAATCCGCGGTTCGATCCCTGCCGCATTCACCTCCAGCAACGCCAGCGTCACCGGCAGCTTGAACCGGCGACGTCCGGCGCTGCCGGGATTCAGATAGAGCCGCTCCTCGCGCCATTCGATTTTCGGCTGATGCGAATGTCCGGTAATCACCACCTTCACGCTCGGGTCGAGCAGCGCCGGCACATCCGCGATGTCGTGCACCAGCAGCACGGGCCAGCCACAGAGCTCGAATCGCAGGTACTCGGCCACGGACGCGGCCCAATCGGCTCCTGCATCATTGTTGCCGACCACCACAGACAGCGGGGCAACGGCCGCAAGCTGATCGAGGATATCCGGGCTGCCGATGTCACCGGCGTGGATGATCCGCTCACAGCCTTCAAGCGCCGCAAGCGCTTGCGGGCGCAGCAAACCGTGAGTATCGGAAATAACGCCAACTTTCATGTAGTCTCCTTGGTCAATCACTAGGGCCGACCGGATCCGCGACCAGAGAGCGTTCTCTCCCACGGAATATTGCGCCAGGTTTGAATAAGATAAGCTGCGCACCCATTAGTGCGCAGACAGAACAGTCGTAAAGGAAATGTAAATGCTTGGACGCAAACGGCCGGAGCCCATGCTGCAAAGCTCCGATGAAGCCTTCTCCCCCCAGGCTGCGCGCACTGGAGCGGCGCTGCGGCTGACGGTGAGCTTCATGCTGGTGGTGGTCATCGCCTTCCTGGCCGTCGAAGGCTGGCGGACCTGGCGCGATTACCGTGCTGCCTTCGCCTCGGCCCGCGATTCGGTGACCAACCTGGCGCGGGCGACGGCGCAGCACGCCGAAGATACCATTCGCCAGGTAGACGTGGTGACCGCGGCCCTCAGCGAGCGCGTGGAAGGCGATGGCCTGCGCAACATGGACATCCCGCGCATTCACAAACTGCTGGTGCAGCAATCGGCCATCATGCCGCAGTTGCACGGGTTGTTTATCTACGGTCCCGACGGTGAATGGGTGGTCACTGACAAGGAAGTAACCCCGGAAATGGCGAACAACGCCGACCGCGACTACTTCCAGTACCACCGAACCCACGAGGATCGCAACGTGCGGATCGGCGAGGTGATCAGAAGCCGCTCCACCAACGACCTGATCATTCCGATCTCCCGGCGCCTGAACAATCCCGACGGCTCGTTCGCCGGCGTCATGCTGGGCACGGTCAAGGTCAGCTATTTCGTCGACTACTACGGCGACTTCAAGATCGACGACAAGGGCGCCCTGGTCCTCGCCACACGCAGCGGGACCATCCTGGTGCGCCGGCCGTTCGTGGCCTCGGTGGTGGGCAAGAGCCTGCTCAACAGTGTGATCTTCAAGAATTTCCTGCCCACCTCGAACCAGGGCGTCGCCGAGGCCAGGGCGGTGATCGACGACACCGAACGCCTGTACGGCTACCGGGCCCTGACCACCTACCCACTGGTGGTGGAAGCCGGCCTGTCTCGCGAATCGATTATCGCGCCCTGGCGTCGCGACCTGCTCAAGACCGGCATCGTGCTGGTGTTCCTGATCACCATACTCGTCGGTTTCGGGCTCATTGTCCTGAGCCAGCTGCGCTACCGGATGACCATGGAGAAGCAGATCCGCAGCGCCCACGAGACCATGCGCGATATGGCCCTGACCGACAGCCTGACTGGCCTGGGCAACCGCCGCCGGTTGGACATTGCCCTGGCCGATCAGATTCGCCTGGCCAGGCGCCAGGGTTCTTCTCTTGCATTGATCATGCTCGATGTCGACTACTTCAAGCGCTACAACGACAGATACGGCCACGCTGCGGGGGATGAATGCCTTCGGGCGATCGCAGGGGCGATCCAGCAGACGATCAAGCGCCCGGGAGATCTGGCGGTCAGGTACGGCGGTGAAGAATTCACCGTGTTGCTGCCCAACACGGATAACTCCGGGGCGGCCCAGGTCGCGCAGCAGATCCTGGAATCCGTCCGTGCCCTGAACATCGAGCACGCCGACCATCCATTGGGCATGGTCACTGCCAGCGCGGGCATCACCACCAGCCAGCCGGCCGCCGAAGAGGTCACGCCGGCGATGCTGATCAAGGCCGCCGACGCCTTCTTGTACCTGGCCAAGAACACCGGCCGAAACCGTTGGTGCAGCGCCGGACTGACGCCGCAATAGTCGCCGTGCATCGGTCCGCAGCGCGCAAAACCAAGTCTGCAGGTGCCTGTCGGGCGCCTGGCGGCTACAATGCGCGCTTCGACCGTGACCAGCCTGACTAAAAAACCAATGTCCTTGCCCAAACATCACCTGGAACTGCTCAGCCCCGCCCGCGACGTGACCATTGCCCGCGAGGCCATCCTGCATGGCGCCGACGCCGTGTACATCGGGGGCCCGAGTTTCGGCGCACGACACAACGCCTGCAACGAGGTGAGCGATATTGCCCGGCTGGTGGAGTTCGCCCATCGCTACCACGCCCGCGTCTTCACCACGATCAACACCATCCTGCACGACAACGAGCTGGAGCCGGCCCGCCAACTGATCCACCAACTGTACGATGCCGGTGTCGACGCCTTGATCGTCCAGGACTTGGGGGTGATGGAACTGGACATCCCGCCGATAGAGCTGCACGCCAGCACCCAGACCGACATCCGCACCCTGGCACGAGCCAAATTCCTCGACCAGGCCGGCTTCTCGCAACTGGTTCTGGCCCGCGAGCTGAACCTTGCGGAAATCCGCGCCATCGCCGACGAAACCGAAGCGGCCATCGAGTTCTTCATCCATGGAGCGCTGTGCGTGGCGTTTTCCGGCCAGTGCAACATTTCCCACGCCCAAAACGGCCGCAGCGCCAACCGCGGCGATTGCTCCCAGGCCTGTCGCCTGCCCTACACCCTCAAGGATGACCAGGGCCGCGTGGTGGCCTACGAAAAACACCTGTTGTCGATGAAAGACAACAACCAGAGCGCCAACATCCGCGCCCTGGTGGAAGCCGGCGTGCGCTCGTTCAAGATCGAAGGGCGCTACAAGGACATGGGCTATGTGAAGAACATCACGGCCTATTACCGTCAGCGCCTGGACGCCGTCCTCGAGGACCGCCCGGACCTGGCCCGTGCCTCCAGCGGCCGCACCGCGCATTTCTTCGTGCCGGACCCGGAAAAGACTTTCCACCGCGGCAGCACCGATTACTTCGTCAGCGAGCGCAAGATCGACATCGGTGCCTTCGATTCGCCTACCTTTACCGGCGTGCCAGTGGGTGTGGTGGAGAAAGTCGGCAAGCGCGACCTGCAGGTGGTGACCTTCGATCCGCTGTCCAACGGCGACGGCCTCAATGTGCTGGTCAAGCGTGAAGTCGTGGGCTTTAGGGCCAACATCGCCGAGCCCAAGGGCGAGTTCGAGGAAGACGGCCAGAAGCGCTACCGCTACCGTGTCGAGCCCAACGAGATGCCGGCGGGCATGTACCAGTTGCGCCCGAACCATCCGTTGAGCCGCAACCTGGACCACAACTGGCAGCAAGCGCTGCTCAAGACTTCCTCGGAGCGCCGGGTCGGCCTGGCCTGGACCGCTCGCTTGCGCGAAGAACGCCTGGAACTGACCGCCACCAGCGAGGAAGGCATCAGCGCCAGCGTCACCCTGGACGGGCCGTTCGGCCTCGCCAACAAGCCCGAACAAGCCCTGGAGCAACTGCGCGACCTGCTCGGCCAGCTGGGTACCACCGAATACCACGCCACGAACGTCGAGCTGGATGCGCCCCAGGCGTTCTTCATTCCCAACTCGCAGCTCAAGGCATTGCGCCGCGAAGTCATCGAAACGCTGACCGCTGCCCGCCTCGCGGCTCATCCACGGGGCGGGCGCAAGGCCGAGACCAGCCCGCCACCGGTGTACCCGGAGTCGCACCTGTCGTTCCTGGCCAACGTCTACAACCAGAAGGCCCGCGACTTCTACCATCGCCACGGGGTCAAGCTGATCGACGCGGCGTTCGAGGCCCATGAGGAAACCGGCGAGGTGCCGGTGATGATCACCAAGCACTGCCTGCGCTTCTCCTTCAACCTCTGCCCCAAACAGGCCAAGGGCGTCACCGGCGTGCGCACCAAGGTCGCGCGATGCAGCTGATTCACGGCGATGAGGTCCTGACGTTGAAGTTCGACTGCAAGCCTTGCGAAATGCATGTGGTGGGCAAGATCAAGGGCCATATCCTGGATCTGCCGCTGCCGGGCAGTACGGCGGAGCCGGTGGTGGGTTATATCAGCCCTGAGGATCTACTCAAGACCATTCCTCGCGCACCGCATTAAGCCGCTGCTGCAATCCTGCTCATTCAAGGAGATCACTTAACCTGTGGGAGCGAGCAGGCTCGCTCCCACAGATTTTGCATTGCTCGACCGCGACCGCAGCCACATTTGTTTTTGTACAGGCCTCCTCACGGTGTTAGGTTGTAAGTGATTGTTTCGTCGAACAGACGCTCACTTCCAACCTTCTGCAAAGGAATGCCCCGCAATGGACTTTTCGTTCAAGCACCTGGCCCTGTCCACCCTGATGCTGTCCAGCCTCGCCGCGATCACCACGCCCGCCTTCGCCAATATCACCGCGCAACAGAACGCCGCCATCGTCAAGACCTTTTCCGACAACTCCGTAACGGACTTCCGTCAGTTCCTGGCAAGCGTCGGCAAGAGCGACGTGGCAAAAACCGCCAACCTCGCCCCGGCCATCGATGGGTTCCTCGGCAACCAAACCCTGACCGCCGAACAGCAGAATGAAATCCATCGCCTGCTCGGCCTCTACGCGCGGGTGAAGTATGGCAACGCGGCCACCGAAACCCTGAAGGAGCTGGTCGCCATCCCGACCTTTCGCAAGGAAGGTGTCGCCCAGCACGAGAACCCCGAGTTCCTGAAGATCGCCGACAAGATCCAGGGCCTGGCCAAAGCCTTCAACCTGAACTTCCGCAATGTCGACAACCGCGTCTACGAGATTTCCCTCGAAGGCAGCGGTGACGAAGTGGTGGGCATCCACGCCCATGCCGACGTAGTGCCGGTGACGCCGGAAAACTGGGTGTTGAAGGACGGCACCCGCCTCGATCCGTTCAAGGTCACCCTGGTGGGCGACCGCATGTATGGCCGTGGCACCGAGGACGACAAGAACGGCATCGTGGTGGCGTTGTACGCGATGAAGATCATCAAGGAAGAAAACCTGCCGCTGGCGCGTCATTTCAAGCTACTGGTCGACACCACCGAGGAAACCAGCGGTGACGCCATCCCTTATTACTTCGAACGCAACCCGACGCCCAACTACAACCTGGCGTTGGACGGCGGCTACCCGGTGGTGATCGCCGAAAAAGGCTACGGCACGGTCATGGCGAACTTTGCCCGGCGCCCCGCACAGGGCAAGGGCGCAGAAATCACCGGGCTGACCGGCGGCCTGGCGACCAACCAGATTCCGTCGACCTCGGTGGCGACCTTCGCCAGCGACAAGCCGGCCGAACTGGCCGCGGCACTGCTCAAGGCCGGCAGCGAATATGCCAAGGACAACGGCGGTGACTTCCAGGTGGCCACCCAGGTGGTCGGCAAGGACGTCCAGCTGACCTTCACCGGCGTTTCGGCGCACTCCTCCGAGCCCGAGTCCGGGGTCAATCCGGTGGCGCGCATGCTGGTGTTCATCAACGGCCTCGACGGCAAGGTCGCGCTCAAGCACAACCACATCACCGACGCCGCCCGCTACGCCGCCGACAACTGGGGCCTGGACTACTTGGGTAAAAAGCTGGGGATCGGTTTCTCCGACGACTTCATGGGCCCGCTCACTGCGTCCCTGACCTATGTCGGGATGGACGAAAAGACCTTCAAGCTGGCGGTCAACCTGCGAGTACCGGTGGGCAAGACCACCGAAGCGCTGAAGACTGAAATCGCCGACAAGCTGGCGGTCTGGAGCAAAAAATCCAAGGTGGCCGTGGCCTTCGACTACTCCCTCGACGAGCCGATGTACCGCAATCCTGAAGGCGAATGGGTCAAGGCATTATTGGCCGTCGCCACCGAAAACCTCGGGATGGAGCACAAATACGGCACCTCCGCCGGAGCCACCTCGGTGCATGACCTGCCCAACGGCGTACAGTTCGGCCTGGCGATGCCCGACGTCAAATACACCGGGCATAACGACAACGAGTTCAAGACGGTGGAGCAGTTCCTGCTGGACTTGCAGATCGTGACCGAGATGATGGGCCGGGTCGGGCAGTTGCCGAAGTTGTAGGGCTGTCTTGTTCACCGTGGCGAGGGAGCTTGCTCCCGCTCGGCCGGGCTGGCGCACCAGTGCGCAGCGACCGCAAGCTTTCAGGGCTGCTGCGCAGCCCAGCGGGAGCAAGCTCCCTCGCCACGGGTTTGGCTACTCCTTCAGATTGGCGCTTTGATCCACGGACGGGTCCGTGACGTCCGCCAGCTCCAGCCCCCAATCCCCATGCAGATACCAATCCTCCCCGATCATCTCCGCCGGATGCATCGTTCGATCGGCGCCGTTGCCGCACGCCAGGGCGCTGGCTGCGCAATAGCGGTCGCAGCCCCAGCAGATGCGCTCGGGATGCTTGGGGCTGAGAGGAAACGGCTTGGCCATGAGAACCCCGCTGACAGATGGGTGTACCTGTACCCTACCGCGCCAGCCCTAGGCTTGCCTTGATATCGATCAAAAATCGCCTTGTATCGTCTTTGCACAATCACGCTGAAAATTGACAATAATCATTATTATTCGCAGCGAAGCTTCCTAGACTCGGCCATCTTTTTTTCCAGCCCAGGAAGTCATCATGCGCACCCTTGCTCCCCTGTCTCTCGCCCTGCTGTTTCTCGCGCCGCTGGCGCAGGCCAAGGAATATCCCATCGGCGAACCGCAACTGTGTCCCGGCCTGGAAGTCGGCGCGGTGTATCTGCAACCGATTGAAATGGCACCGGCCGGCATGATGCGCCCCACGGCCGATTCCGATGTGCATCTGGAAGCCGACATCCGCGCCACGGCAGACAACAGGCAGGGCTTCCAGGAAGGCAGTTTCGTGCCCTACCTCAACGTCTCGTTCCTGCTGAAAAAACACGGCAACGACACCGAACTCAAGGGTGACTTCCACGCCATGGTCGCCAATGACGGTCCGCATTATGGCGACAACGTCAAACTGCTCGGCCCCGGCAAATACCAGCTGACCTTCACTGTGCTGCCGCCCGGCGGGCATGCGTCCCTCGGTCGGCATACCGACAAGGAGACCGGCGTCGCCCCCTGGTTCGAACGATGTGAATTGCACTACGAGTTCGTCTATGCCGGGATCGGTAAAAAAGGCGGGTACTGAGTATGAGTTACGCAACTGGCGTAAGGCACATCGCGAGCCACCGACGCCTGGCCCGGTGGATGCTCGCCGGCCTGGTGGTGCCTTGCATCGCCCATGCCCAACTGCCCACTTATGAACTGAGCATCCGCGACGGGCATTTCACCCCGGCGTTGCTGGAAGTCCCGGCAGGCCAGCGCTTCAAGATCGTGCTGAAGAATGTCGGCCAAGGCCCGGCGGAATTCGAGAGCACGCCGCTACGGGTGGAGAAAGTGCTGTCCCCCGGCGTCACGACCTTCGTGGTCATCCATCCGCTGCGGCCCGGGCACTACCCGTTTTTCGATGAATTCAATCCGCAGTTGCCCGAGGGCGGCATCCTCGCCCGGTAATCGCCAGCAGGAGGCGTTTGCATGACTCAATCGATGTTCATTGTCTGGCGCGAAAGCGTCGAGGCATTGTTGGTAATCGGCATTCTCCAGGCCTGGGTCAGCCGCCAGCGGCAAGCCAGCCAGTTGGTGCGCTACGTTTGGCTGGGCACGGCATTGGGGCTGTTGCTTTCAGGCGTGCTGGCCGGGCTGATTCTGTTGGCGGGCGAAGCCATGAGCGGCGCGGCCAATGAATGGTTCCAGGCGGCATTGGCATTGCTCGCCAGTCTGCTGATCGTGCAGATGGTCGGCTGGATGCATCGCCATGCGCGCACACTCAAACATGATCTGACCCGCCACGCCGACCATCGCCTGAGCCGCCAGGGCGGTCTGGGATTGTTGGTGCTGGCGCTGCTGGCGGTCAGTCGCGAAGGCAGCGAAACCGTGGTCTTCCTGTATGGCGCCGGGGCTCGTCTGCAAGGGCCGCCACTGGGCCTGTTCGCTGTGGGCGCGGTGGCCGGGCTGGTGCTGTCGCTGCTGACTGTGGCGGCACTGCACAGCAGTCGCCGGTTCATTTCCTGGCCGCGTTTCTTCGCCATCAGCGAAGCGATCCTGCTGCTGTTGGGGGCGGCCCTGCTGGTCAGCGGCATCGAGCGAATTGCCGGGCAATTGCTGGCGATGGATTGGCCCGAGGCGGTGTATCGCGGCATCGGCGATGCGTTGTGGGACAGCAGCGCGGTGCTGGACGACGGCCATGGGTTCGGCGGGTTCCTGGCGGACTTCACCGGTTATCGCGCCAGCCCCAGTGCGCTGACCCTGCTGGTATGGCTGGGCTATTGGGGCGTGGTCGCGGGTTGGCTGCGGCCACGCAAGCCGGAAAACCTGCCATGCCCGACCTGAACCCCTGGCTCCAGCGCCTGGGCGACGGTATGCGGCGCCACGGTGGAGCCATTCGCCGGATACAGTGGCTGGTGGTGCTGTTCTACGCGGTACTGCTGGTGGTGCCGGCACTTTCGCCATTACCGGACAGCCAGGCGAGGCTGTTCGACAACCTGACGCTGCTGGCGCAGTTTCTGTTCTGGGGGCTGTGGTGGCCGTTCGTGTTGCTGTCGATCGTGCTGTTCGGACGGCTCTGGTGCGGCGTACTCTGCCCGGAAGGCGCCTTGAGCGAATGGGCCAGCCAGTATGGCAAGGGCCTGGGGATGCCGCGCACCTTGCGCTGGGCCGGCTGGCCGACCGTGGCGTTCTGCCTGACCACGGTTTACGGGCAGTTGATCAGCGTCTACGACTATGCCCAGGCGGCGCTGTTGATCCTGGGGGGCTCGACCGTCGCGGCGGTGTTGGTCGGCCTGTTGTTCGCCCGGGGCAAGCGGGTCTGGTGCCGCTACCTGTGTCCGGTCAGCGGCGTGTTCGCCCTGCTCGCGCGCCTGGCACCGGTGCACTTTCGAGTCGACGAACAGCGCTGGCTGGAAAATCCCGCGCCGCGCCGCCCTCCACCCAACTGCGCTCCCTTGCTGGACATCCGGCGTCTGCGCGGCGCCGCCGATTGCCACGCCTGTGGGCGTTGCAGCGGCCAGCGCGATGCGGTGCGCCTGATCGCCCGCTCCAGCAGTGAGGAAATTCTCGATGCTACGGCCGATACGCTGTCGCCCTGGGATGTCCGCCTACTGCTGTTCGGGGTCATCGGCCTGGCCATGGGCGCCTTTCAGTGGACCGTCAGCCCCTGGTTCATCGCCCTCAAGCAAGCCCTGGCGCAATGGCTGGTGGCACACGACCAGAGCTGGGCCTTGGAGGATAACGCGCCCTGGTGGCTGCTGACCCACTATCCCCAGCTCAACGACAGCTTCAGCTGGCTCGATGGGTTTTGCATCCTCGCCTACTTGAGCCTCAGCGCGTTGCTGTTGGGCAGCGTGTTGATGCTGTTGATGCGCCTGGCGGCGAAACTCGCCGGCGATCCCGCGCACGACCGGACACTGGCGATCACCCTGACGCCCCTGGGTGCAGCAGGACTGTTCCTCGGTTTGTCCGCCACCACGGTCAAATTGCTGCGCTACGAAGGCCTGTTGCTTGAATGGGTCCAGCCCGCCAGGGCCGGGTTGTTGCTGGCCGCAATGGCCTGGAGTCTATGGCTGGGCTACAAACGCCTCGAATCGACTGCCCCCGCCCGCCGCCTCTGCGCCATGGCCTGCCTGGTATCAGCCAACAGCCTGGTCGGGTATGGCTGGTGGTTGCAGTTCTGGGGGTGGTGAGCCACTCAACTCAAAACCAAGCCCTGTGGGAGCGAGCCTGCTCGCGATGGCGTCAGGTCAGCTACATTGATGTTGGCTGACACACCGCCATCGCGAGCAGGCTCGCTCCCACAATGATTTGGTGGACGTTGAATGCTGAGAACTCCCAGCTCCCACAATCATTCGCGCTGCTCAGCTGCGCAACACAAACGAAGGAAACAACTCCCGCAACTCGCCCCACAGCTCGGGTTGCAAGCTGTGCGCCGAGACACTGGAAAGATGAGGATCAAGCATCCGCGCAGTGCGCACCAATTGCACTGCGAAACGCCTGACGCCACGCTCGTTGAGGCGTCGGGCCAGAGTCAGCAGGCGATCAGGGTCGAACAGATGCCAATGCACCGTGGTGCGGCATTCGTAATCCACGCCGCTGTCGAGCAGGTGATCGAGACTGCGCCAATTGGCGCTACCGCTGCCTTCGACCCGGGTTACCTCCAGGGCGTCCTCGGGCAAGGCCTTGATGTCGAATCCCACCCAGTCGGCCAACCCGACCACTTTGGCAAAGGCCGCCGGCTTGATCCCGGCACTGTGCAGCCCGATGCGAAAACCCATCTGCCGCACCTCCTCCATGGCCGCTGCCAGGCCTTCCTGCAAGGTCGGCTCGCCGCCACTGAACACCACGGCGTCGAGCAGATCCTGACGGCGCTGCAAAAACGCCAGCACCCGGCACCAATCCACCTCCTCGCTGCCGCGCGGCGGGATCAGTTGCGGGTTATGGCAATAACGACAACGCCAGGCGCAGCCCTGGCAGAACAGAACGCAGGCCAACTGGCCAGGGTAATCGAGGGTGGTCAGGGGCACCAGGCCCCCGACCCGGAGCACTCGACTCATGGACGCCCGGCCGCACGTTCAGTGAAGTGCACCCGCTCGCGATGCTCGGACTGTTTGCCCGGATTGAAAGCCGCCACCGGACGGTGATAGCCCATCACTCGTGTCCAGACTTCGCAACGTTGACGCTGTGCCTGTGGAAGGGATTGTGCTGCGCTCATGGGTGAAGCTCCTTGCGGTTGATGGATCGGATCAGTGGACGCTGCCGGCAAGCTGCTGTTGCAGCAGCAAGGCTTCGTCGCATTTCGGACAGAATTCGTGTTCGCCAGCCAGGTAGCCATGCACCGGGCAGATGGAAAATGTCGGCGTCACGGTGAGGTACGGCAAGCGGAACCGCCCCAACGCCTTGCGCACCAGTTGCTTGCAGGCCTGGGTCGAGGAAATCTGCTCGGCCATGTACAGGTGCAACACGGTGCCGCCGGTATATTTGCACTGCAGTTCGTCTTGCAGCTCCAAGGCCTCGAACGGGTCGTCGGTGAACCCCACCGGCAGTTGCGACGAATTGGTGTAGTACGGTGCGACCGGGCTGCCCGCCTGCAAGATGTCCGGGAAGCGCTTGAGGTCCTCTTTGGCGAAGCGGTAGGTGGTGCCTTCGGCGGGGGTGGCTTCGAGGTTGTAGAGGTGACCGGTTTCTTCCTGGAAACGCAGGAGCGTGGCCCGCACATGGTCGAGCAGTTTCAGGGCGAACTCACGCCCTTGCTCGGTGTGCAGGCCCTGCTGGTCGTCGGTGAAATTGCGCAGCATTTCGTGCAAGCCATTCACGCCGATGGTGGAGAAATGATTACGCAAGGTGCCCAGGTAGCGCTTGGTATAGGGGTACAAGCCGGCGTCCATGTGATGCTGGATCACCTTGCGCTTGACCTCCAGGCTCTCCATCGCCAGTTCCATCAGCGCATCCAGGCGTTGCAGCAGCGCACTGGTGTTGCCCTTGTACAGGTAGCCCAGGCGGGCGCAGTTGATCGTCACCACGCCCAGGGAACCGGTCTGTTCCGCGGAGCCGAACAACCCGCCCCCGCGCTTGAGCAGCTCGCGCACGTCCAGTTGCAGGCGGCAACACATTGATCGCACCTGGTTGGGTTGCATGTCCGAATTGAGGAAGTTCTGGAAGTACGGCAAGCCATAACGGGCGGTCATTTCAAACAGCCGGTCGGCGTTCTCGCTGTCCCACGGGAAGTCGTGGGTGATGTTGTAGGTCGGAATCGGAAAGGTGAACACCCGCCCTTTCGCATCGCCGGCCTGCATCACCTCGATGTAGGCGCGGTTGAGCAGTTCCATTTCCGCTTGCAGGTCACCGTAGGCAAACGGCATTTCTTCGCCACCGATTACAGGGATCTGTTCGCGCAGATCCTGCGGGCAGACCCAGTCGAACGTAAGATTGGTGAACGGCGTCTGGGTGCCCCAGCGCGACGGAACGTTGAGGTTATAGATGAACTCCTGCAGCGACTGGCGGACCTCGTCGTAACTCAAGCGGTCCTTGCGCACATAGGGGGCCAGGTAAGTGTCGAAGGAGCTGAACGCCTGGGCACCGGCCCATTCGTTTTGCAGGGTGCCGAGGAAGTTCACCATTTGTCCCAGGGCGCTGCTCAAGTGCTTGGGTGGCCCGGCCTCGACCCGCCCCGGCACGCCGTTGAGGCCTTCGTGCAACAGCGTGCGCAGGGACCAACCGGCGCAGTAGCCGGCGAGCATGTCCAGATCGTGGATATGCAGGTCGGCCTCGCGATGCGCCTGGCCGATGGCCTGGCTGTAGACCTCGTCGAGCCAGTAGTTGGCGGTGACCTTGCCCGATACGTTGAGGATCAGCCCACCGAGGGAATAGCCCTGGTTGGCGTTGGCCTGCACACGCCAGTCTTCACGATCGAGGTATTCGTTCATCGAGGTGGCAACCTCCACCAGGGTGCGACGGTCCCGTCGCAGGCGTCCGTGTTGCTCGCGGTAGACGATGTAGGCGCGCATGGAGAGAAAGTAACCGGCGTCCATCAACACCCGTTCGACCCGGTCCTGGATCTGTTCGACGTTCAAGCGTGACTGCCCTTCCAACCGGGCCAGAACGGCTTTAAGCAATTGCTCGGCCTCGACCTCGGCATACTCACCGGTGGCCTTGCCGGCGGCAATCAATGCCTGGCGGATCTTGTCCGCATCGAAGGCGACCACACTGCCGTCGCGCTTGTGCAAACGGTTACAGCCTATCGAGATCAATGTGCTCTGCATTTTGGCTCCAGATACTACATATAGGGCTTTAGGTTTCTTTAAACACAATATGCAGTGAAGGGTACGGCCAAAGGGGTGGGTTGCAATTGATCGATATCAAGAATTGGGGGTGGGTCTGTTGGGGTGATGGTGACGGTGCGGCCCTCATCGCGAGCAGGCTCGCTCCCACAGGGATTTGCGCAAGGCCGCAAATTTTGCCCACACCCAAAGATCCCTTGTGGGAGCGAGCTTGCTCGCGATGAGGGCGGATCAGCTTGCATCAATGTTGAAGGATGCTCACCCCCCACTCATGTTCATGAACCGCACAATCTGCACCTCCCCGCCAGGATTGAAGTCATGACGCAGGGGTTTGCCGCGCAGGGCTTGTTGCACGGCGTGGACCACCGGCTGATCATCCAGCGGATAGCGCCGCAACAGACTCCGCAGGTCGAGGGAATCTTCTTGCCCGAGGCACAGCAGCAAGCGCCCCTCCACCGTCATCCGCACCCGGTTGCAACTGGCGCAGAAGTTGTGGGTGTTGGGCGAAATGAAGCCGATGCGAGTCTGCGGGTGACGCTCCAGGCGCACGTAGCGCGCCGGTCCGCCGCTGTTTTCCGCGCTGTCCAGCAGCCGGTGGTGGCTGGCGATCACCGCCCGCACCTCGTCGCTGGAGCAGAACGCCTCGCCCCGGGAACGCCCGACCTCCCCCAGGGGCATTTCCTCGATGAAGCTGATGTCGATGCGCTGGTCGATGGCGTATTGCACCAACGCCGGCACCTCGTCGAAGTTGCGCCCCTTCATCACCACGCAGTTGAGCTTGACCCGCTCGAAGCCCGCCGATGTCGCCGATTCAATCCCGGCCAGTACCTGATCGAGGTTGCCGTTTCGAGTGATTGCCCGAAAGCGTGCTCCGTCCAGGCTGTCGAGGCTGATGTTCATGCGCTTCACCCCGGCATCGACAAGAGGCCGGGCCAGTCGTCCGAGCTGCGAGCCGTTGCTGGTCATCACCAACTCCCGCAAGCCAGGCAATGCCGCGATCTCGCGGCACAGCCCGACAATGCCCGGGCGGATCAACGGCTCGCCACCGGTCAGGCGAATCTTCTTTACCCCCAGCCCGACGAACAACCGCGCCAGGCGCTGCAACTCCTCCAGGGTCAACACTTGCTGGCGCGGCAGGAAGGTCATGTTTTTCGCCATGCAGTACACACAGCGAAAATCACAACGATCGGTCACCGACATCCGCAGATAATCGATCTGGCGCCCAAATCCGTCCTGCAACAGCGTGTTCATGAATACCCCCCTGATGGACCCGATGCTCACTGCACCAGCGGCGAGTCAGCGCCCTGGAGATGAATGCCACGGATGTCCGCCGCACCGATCAGGGTTTGCAGGTACTGCACCAGTGCTTTCTGCCAGACGCCTTGCTGCAACTGGGTACGAATCGCCGTCGCCACCGCCTCGTAAGGCAGCGGCTGGCCGTCGATGCGCTGGTCGACACTGATCACGTGCCAGCCATAGCGACTTTCCAGCGGCGTGCCACACAGCCCCGCCGGCAACCCGAAAAGTTGGCGCTCCAGTTCGGGCACGGTCTGGCCCTTGCTGATCTGCCCCAGAGAGCCACCCTGCTCCTTGGACGGACACGCCGAATACTTCTGTGCCAGCTCGGCGAAACTGCCAGGAAACTGGTCCAGCCGCTCCAGCAGCAACTCGGCCTGGACGTGGGCCAGGCTGCGGGCCTCGGCATCGTCCGGCGCGCATTCGAGCAGGATATGCCGCACCGCCAGCAGCGGGGCGCTGTGAAAGCGCGCCCGGTTGCTCTGGAAGTAACGCAGGCAGGTCGCTTCGTCACACTGCGGCACCTGCACTTCACGTTCGAGCAACAGCCGCGTCGCCGCTTCCTCTTCGTTCTCACCGGCACCGACCTGCAACGCCAGGCCCAGCTCGGCAATCCGTTGCTGGAGCAACTCACGGATCACCAAGGCCCGTGCCGCCTGATAGACCGCTTCCTCGCGACTTTCGGCCGGATGGTATTGCAGCTCCAGGGCCATTGCCTGCGGGCTGATCGACACGCCGTTGACGCTGATGATCGGCCACTCCTGCTCACTGCTGGCGATCAACTGCGAAGGTGCTTGTTCCTGCACCGCCGACCCGGCCTGGACCGGTTCGAACGGCACCGCACCGGGCGCTTCGACATCGGTCATCGCAGCTGCCTTTGCCGAAGAACCACAACCGCCACCGCCGCCATTACCGCCGCCACATCCGCATCCACTTGTCATGGTCGTCTCCTCAGAACTTCTGCCGAACGATTTGATAACGCCGACCCAGGTACCAGACCGGCGCACTGACGATGTGCACCAGACGGGTGAACGGGAACAGCACGAACAGCGTCAGGCCCAACAGCACATGGAGCTTGTAGACCAGGCCTACCGGCGCCATCGAGGTCGCGGCTTCCACTGGACGCAGCAGCACGGTGTTCTGGGCCCAGTCGGCCAGCATCACCATCACCGAGCCATCCATGTGTGCGGTCGAGGCAACGATGGTCATCAGGCCGAGCACCAGTTGCACCAGCAGCACCACCAGCACCAGGATGTCGGAGGTATTTGAGGTGGCTCGAACCCGTGGATCGGTCAGGCGCCGGTTGAGCAACATCAGCAACCCGACCAGGCCCAGCACACCGAAGAAGCCACCGGAGACCATTGCCAGCAACTGCTTGTGCTCGGTGCTCAGCACATGGTGGTAGACCGCCGATGGCGTCAGCAGACCGACGAAATGCCCGGCCAGCACGAACAGCACGCCGACGTGGAACAGGTTGCTCGCTACCCGCATGCCGCCCTTGCTGAGCATCTGGCTGGAGCCGGCCTTCCAGGTGTACTGGGACAAGTCGAACCGTGCCCAACTGCCGATCAGGCAAATCGCCAGGGCGACATAGGGGTAGACCCCGAACAACAACAGATCCCATTTAGACATTGCCCACCTCCCCGGCAGGCGCAGCGGCCCGCCCTTCATGCTGAAAATCCACCCAGTGCAACGGCACCGCACTTTCTTCCCGGGCCTTGCCCGGCGCGCTTGGCATAGAGCTGCAACGGTCCTGCTGCTCGGCCTTCATGAAATCCACCGCCTCTTCTTCCCAGACCCGGTCCAGGGCTTCGAGGGAATCGTCCCGTGGCTCGGCCTTCACTTGCTCGCGCAGTTCGGCGACCGCGCCCTGGGGTTCGGCCCCGGCGATCTGCAACAAGGCCCGGAAACAACTGGCATAGACGCTTTCACGCTCCTCCAAGCGTGCCGCGAGCAAGGCCAGCAGATGCGCGACATCCGCCAGGCCCTCGCGGGCCTCCAGGTCTTCGCGGGTGGAGAGGAACTCCAGGTACAGCGGGAGGTAGTCAGGCAGCTCCTTGATGCCGATGGCGAAACCGGCTTCTTCGTACTGGGCCAGCATGTCTACCATGGCCTGGCCGCGGTCGCGGGACTCGCCATGGACATGCTCGAACAGCAGCAGCGACAGCGAACGCCCGCGTCCAAACAACGCGCCGTAATGCTCCTGGCCATCCATCAGGTCCGTACCGCAAATCGTCTCCAGCAGTTCGAACAACCCCGCCCGTTGGTTCGGGCTGATTTCCCGTGCCTGGAGAATCGCCTGTTCCAACTCGTCACGACCGGCCACCAGGGTCTCGGTCGGGTAGTCGAGCAGCAACGAAATCACCTTGAGAATGCGCATGCTCATTCCTCCCACAACTGCACGGTCTTGATCACGTCACGCCGGTTGGCCTTCTTGCCACCGAACATGTTGGTGTCGGAGCTGCCGCTGCAACCACTGCCGAAGCTGAAGCCGCAACCGGAACGCTCGGCGAACGCATCGCTCATGGCGTCTTCGCGGTGCGCGCTGGGCACTACGAAGCGGTCTTCATAGTTGGCGATGGCCAGGTAGCGGTACATCTCTTCAACCTGATTTACATCCAGGCCGACATCGGCCAGCACTTGCAGGTCTTGTACGCCATCGACCTGTTCGGAGCGTTTGTAGGCCCGCATCGCCAGCAGGCGCTTGAGGGCGCGCTTGACCGGTTTTTCATCGCCGGCGGTCAGCAGGTTCGCCAGGTAGCGCAGGGGAATGCGCAGGCTGTCGACATCCGGCAGGACGCCGTTCATGCCCACTGTGCCGGCTGCGGCGGCGTTCTGGATCGGCGACAGTGGCGGTACGTACCAGACCATCGGCAAGGTGCGGTATTCCGGGTGCAACGGCAGTGCGAGTTTCCAGTCCACGGCCATTTTGTAGACCGGCGAGCGTTGCGCCGAGTCGATCACCGACTGCGGCACGCCGTCGGCCAGGGCCTGGCGGATCACCGCCGGGTCGTTCGGGTCGAGGAAAATCTCCAGCTGTTTCTCGTACAGGTCATGCTCGTTGGCGGTGCTGGCCACTTCGCTGATGCGGTCGGCGTCATACAGCAGCACACCCAAGTAGCGAATGCGACCGACGCAGGTTTCGGCGCAGACGGTCGGCATCCCGGCTTCGATGCGCGGGTAGCAGAAGATGCATTTTTCCGACTTGCCGCTTTTCCAGTTGAAGTAGATCTTCTTGTACGGGCAGCCACTGATGCACATGCGCCAGCCACGGCATTTTTCCTGGTCGATCAGGACGATGCCGTCCTCTTCACGCTTATAGATTGCGCCGCTCGGGCAGGACGCCGCGCACGCCGGATTGAGGCAGTGCTCGCACAGGCGCGGCAGGTACATCATGAAGGTGTTTTCGTACTCGCCGTAGATGTCCGCCTGGATCTGGTCGAAGTTCTTGTCCTTGCGCCGCTTGGCAAACTCGGTGCCGAGGATTTCCTCCCAGTTCGGGCCCCATTCGATTTTCTCCATGCGCTTGCCCGACACCAGCGAACGCGGCCGCGCGACCGGCTGATGCTCGCCCAGCGGTGCGGTGTGCAGATGTTGGTAGTCGAAGTCGAACGGTTCGTAATAGTCGTCCAGGCCCGGCAGGTCGGGGTTGGCGAAGATGTTCGCCAGCACCCGGAACTTGCCGCCGATGCGCGGGTTGATCGAGCCGTCGGCGTTACGGATCCAGCCGCCCTTCCACTTGTCCTGGTTTTCCCACTCCTTGGGATAGCCGATACCCGGCTTGGTCTCGACGTTGTTGAACCAGGCGTATTCCATGCCTTCGCGGCTGGTCCAGACGTTCTTGCAGGTGATCGAACAGGTGTGGCAGCCGATGCATTTGTCCAGGTTCAGGACCATGCCGATTTGTGAGCGGATCTTCATCTCAGTTCTCCTCGATATCGGTCGGCAGTGGACGCGGCAGATCATCGCCACTGGAACCGTCGAGCCAGTCGACCTTGGCCATTTTTCGCACCACGACGAACTCGTCGCGGTTGCACCCGACCGTGCCGTAATAGTTGAAACCGTAGGCCTGCTGGGCGTAGCCGCCGATCATGTGGGTCGGCTTGAGCACCACGCGGGTGACCGAGTTGTGGTGGCCGCCGCGGGTCTTGGTGGTCTCCGCGCCGGGTACGTTCACGATCCGTTCCTGGGCGTGATACATCATCACCATGCCTTCCTTGACCCGCTGGCTGACCACGGCACGGGCGGTCAACGCGCCGTTGGCGTTGAAGCACTCGACCCAGTCGTTGTCCTCGATGCCGGCGCGCCGGGCGTCGATTTCCGAGAGCCAGATGATCGGTCCGCCGCGGCTCAGGGTGAGCATCAGCAGGTTGTCGGTGTAGGTGCTGTGGATGCCCCATTTTTGGTGCGGAGTGATCCAGTTCAGAACGATCTCAGTGTGGCCATTGGTGCGCTTGCCCTTGACCACTTCGATGGTCCGGGTGTTGACCGGCGGCCGATAGCTCATCAACTGCTCGCCGAACGCCTGCATCCACGGGTGATCCTGGTAAAACTGTTGGCGACCGGTGATGGTGCGCCATGGGATCGACTCATGGACGTTGGTGTAGCCGGCGTTGTAGCTCACGTGATCGTCTTCCAGGCCGGACCAGGTCGGGCTGGAAATGATCTTGCGCGGCTGGGCCTGGATGTCGCGGAAGCGAATCGCTTCGTGCTCCTTGGACACCGCCAGGTGGCTGTGGTCGATTCCGGTGAACTCCGACAGTGCCGCCCAGGCCTTGACCGCCACGTGACCGTTGGTTTCCGGCGCCAGGGACAGGATCACTTCGGCGGCGTCGATGGCGCTGTCGATCTTCGGCCGGCCCTGGCTGATGCCTGAATCGACTTCGCGGTGGTTCAGCTCACCCAGGAATTTCACCTCGACGTCGGTGTTCCAGTTGATGCCCTTGCCGCCGTTGCCGAGTTTTTCCAGCAGCGGGCCCAGTGAGGTGAACTGCTTGTAGATGTTCGGGTAGTCGCGCTCCACCACTTGCAGGTTCGGTGCGTTCTTGCCCGGTTGCGGCACCTCGCCGGCGGTTTTCCAGTCGGTCCCGCCAAATGGCTGGGCTAGTTCGCCGACGCTGTCATGCATCAAGGGTACGGTGACCAGGTCTTTCTCGACACCCAGGTGCCCGACCGCCATGGCCGAAAACGCCTTGGCGATGCCCTTGTAGATTTCCCAGTCCGAACGCGACTCCCAGGCCGGGTCGATGGCTGCCGACAACGGGTGAATGAACGGGTGCATGTCCGAGGTGTTCATGTCGTCCTTTTCGTACCAGGTGGCGGTCGGCAGGACGATGTCGGAGTACACGCAGGTCGAGGACATGCGGAAATCCAGGGTGGTCACCAGGTCGAGCTTGCCGACGGCGCCTTCGTCCACCCACTCGGCCTCGGTGGGCTTGCAGTGACCGACCTTGCCGATGTCCTCGTTCATCACACCGTTCTTGGTGCCCAGCAGGTACTTGAGCATGTACTCGTGGCCCTTGCCCGAGGAGCCCAGCAGGTTGGAGCGCCAGATGAACATGTTGCGCGGGAAGTTCACCGGGTTGTCCGGTTGCTCGCAGGCAAAACGCAGGGAACCGTCCTGCAGCGACTTGACCACGTAGTCTTTCGGGTCCAGGCCTGCGGCGGCGGCATCCCGGCAGATGTGCAGCGGGTTGGTGTTGAGTTGCGGCGCACTGGGCAACCAGCCGGCCCGCTCGGCGCGGATGTTGTAGTCCAGGGCGTGTTCGGGGAACTGCGACTTGTCGGCCAGCGGCGAGAGCACGTCGTGCATGTTCATCTTCTCGTGGCGCCACTGGGAGCTGTGGCCATAGAAGAAGCTGGTGCCGTTCATTTGCCGTGGCGGACGGTTCCAGTCCAGGCCGAAGGCCAGGGGCAGCCAGCCGCACTGCGGACGGAGTTTTTCCTGGCCGACGTAGTGGGCCCAGCCACCGCCGGTCTGGCCGATGCAACCGCAAAGCATGAGCATGTTGATCAGCCCGCGGTAGTTCATGTCCATGTGGTACCAGTGGTTCATCGCCGCACCGACGATGATCATCGAGCGTCCACGGGTCTTGTCGGCGTTGTCGGCGAACTCGCGGGCGATCTGGATCGCCTTCTCACGGCTCACGCCGGTGATCTGCTCCTGCCAGGCCGGGGTGCCGGGCACCGAGGCGTCGTCGTAGTCCTTGGCGACGTTGGCGCCGCCCAGGCCACGGTCGATGGCCAGGTTGGCCGCCGACAGGTCGAACACCGTCGCGACTTTCGCCACGCTGCCGTCGGCCAGCACCACACTGTGCACCGGCACCCGGCGGAACTGCACCGCGTCGCCCGCCACGTGCTGGAAGTGTTCCTGGGACTCGCCGGCAAAGTACGGGAACGCCACCTCGGCCACGTCGCCGCCGATCAGGCTGAGCTTGAGGTCGATCTCACGGCCCTCGCCGCCTTCACGCGGCAGGATGTTCCACTTGCCCTTCTCGCCCCAGCGATAGCCGATGGAACCCTGGGGCGAAACCAGTTGGCCGTCGGCATCCAGGGCAATGGTTTTCCATTCCGGATTGTTGTCCTGGCCGAGGTTGTCGGTCAGGTCGCTGGCCCGCAGGAAGCGGTCCGGTTGGTAGCCTGAACCGGGCGCCGCGCCGAGCATCGGCTTGAGCACCACCAGCACCGGCAGGTCGGTGTAGCGCTTGGCGTAGTCGGTGAAGTAAGCGCTGGGCTTGTCCAGGTGGAATTCTTTGAAGATCACATGGTTGAAGGCCTGGGCCAGCGCCGCGTCGGTGCCCTGCTTGGGGTTGAGCCACAGGTCGGTGAGCTTGGCGACTTCCGAATAGTCCGGGGTGATCGCCACGGTCTTGGTGCCCTTGTAGCGTACTTCGGTGAAGAAGTGCGCATCGGGGGTCCGGGTCTGCGGGACGTTGGAACCCCAGGCGATGATGTAGTTGGAGTTGTACCAGTCGGCCGATTCCGGCACGTCGGTCTGCTCGCCCCAGACCATCGGCGAGGCCGGTGGCAGGTCGCAGTACCAATCATAGAAGCTCAGGCACGCGCCGCCGATCAGCGACAGGTAACGGGCGCCGGCGGCGTAGCTGACCATCGACATGGCCGGGATCGGCGAGAAGCCCACCACCCGGTCAGGACCGTGCTGCTTGACGGTGTAGACGTTCGCCGCCGCAATGATCTCGTTGACTTCTTCCCAGTTCGAACGGATGAACCCGCCCATGCCGCGCTTGCTCTTGTACGAGTCGGCCTTGGCCTTGTTCTCGACGATGCTGGCCCAGGCCTCCACCGGCGGCAGGGTCTGGCGCGCCTGGCGCCACAGCTTGAGCAACGGCTTGCGCACCTTCGGGTACTTGAGCCGGTTGGCACTGTAGATATACCAGCTGTAGCTGGCGCCCCGAGGGCAACCGCGGGGCTCGTGGTTGGGCAGGTCGTTACGGGTACGCGGGTAATCGGTCTGCTGGGTTTCCCAAGTGATAAGACCGTTCTTGGCATAGATTTTCCACGAGCACGACCCGGTGCAGTTCACCCCGTGGGTGGAGCGCACGATCTTGTCGTACTGCCAGCGGGAACGGTAGACGTTCTCCCAGTCCCGGGACTCCTTGCGGGTCTCGCCATGCCCCTCGGAAAACTCGCCTTGCTTGCGGTTGAAGAACCGCAGTTGATCCAGTAAATGACTCACAGTGTCTTTCCTCTCAGGCTTGCTCCGCGGGGTCTGCGCCCCGCCCACGCAACAGGTAAAAAGTTCGTCTCAGCAGGGGGTCGCGGCACCTTTGCGCGCGTACCACCACCAGGTCACCAGGATGCAACTCAGGTAAAAGCCGACGAACATGTAGAAGGCCATCTCCGGGCCGCCGGTCAGGGCCATCGAAGTGCCGAACGATTTGGGAATGAAGAACGCACCGAAGGCGCCCATGGCCGAGCTGAAACCCAGCACCGCCGCCGACTCCTTGCCGGCGTTCTTGAGCGCTTGCTCGCGCTGCTCGGGCTTTTTGCCCAGGGCGGCTTTTTCATGCAGGGTGCGGAAGATCACCGGGATCATGCGGAACGTGGAGCCGTTGCCCACACCGGTGGTGATGAACAGCAGCATGAACATGCCCAGGAAGCCGTAGAAGCTGCCACCCTGCCCGCCCTGTGGCAGGAAATGCATGACCCCGAACACCATCGCGATCATCAGCACGAAGTTCCACAAGGTGACCTTGGCGCCGCCGAGCTTGTCCGCCAGCCAGCCACCCAACGGCCGGACCAGCGCGCCCACCAGCGGGCCGAGGAAAGCGAATTTCAGCGCGATGACTTCCGGGAACGCGGTTTTAATCAACAACGGAAACGCCGCGGAGAAACCGATGAACGAGCCGAAAGTCGCCAGGTACAGCCAGCACATCAGCCAGTTGTGCTTGCGCTTGAAGATCACCGCCTGCTCGCTGAACGAAGCACGGGCGCTGGACAGGTCGTTCATGCCAAACCAGGCGATCAGAGTCACGGCCAGGATGAACGGCACCCAGATGAAACCGGCGTTCTGCAACCACAGCGAGCTGCCATCGGCGAGCACTTGCGGCTGGCCGCCCATGAAGCCGAACACGCCGAAGGAAATCACCAGCGGCACACAGAACTGCATCACCGACACGCCCAGGTTACCCAGCCCGGCGTTCAGCCCCAGGGCGGTGCCTTGTTGCGACTTGGGATAGAAGAAGCTGATGTTGGACATGCTCGACGCGAAGTTGCCGCCACCGAAACCGCACAGCAGGGCGATCAGCACGAACACACTGTACGGCGTGCCCGGATCCTGCACCGCGAAGCCCATCCACAGCGCAGGGATCAGCAGCGACGCGGTGCTCAACGCGGTCCAGCGGCGGCCGCCGAAAATCGGCACCATGAATGAATAGAACACCCGCAAGGTGGCCCCCGACAGCCCCGGCAGCGCCGCCAGCCAGAACAGCTGGTCGGTGCTGAAGCTGAAACCGATGGCGTTCAGGCGCACGATCACCGTGCTCCAGACCATCCATACCGCGAAGGCCAGCAACAGCGCCGGGATCGAGATCCACAGATTGCGTCGTGCGGTCTGCTTGCCGCTGCGCCCCCAGAACGCTGGGTCTTCCGGGCGCCAGTCGTGAATCACCGGGCCTTTGTCAGGCGTTTGTAGAACGGACATGTTCTTCTCCTTGGGCAATGCTGGAAAACGGGGCCTGGCTGGCGGGCGGTTGCTTGCCCAGCAGCGGGCGCTGGCGGATTTCGCTGACGTACATCCAGATCAGCGAGACCCAGACCACGCCGTACAGCAACATGAAGCAGGACGAGCGCACGCCGGTGAGGTCCACCAGCGCGCCAAACATGATCGGCAGCACGAACCCGCCCAGGCCGCCGGCCAGGCCGACAATGCCGGACACAGCGCCCATGTTTTTCGGGTAGTCGTTGGCGATGTACTTGAAGACCGAGGCCTTGCCGAACGCGAAGGCAATGCCCATCACGAACAGCAGAACGGTGAACAGCGTGGCGTTGAGACCGATGTGGAAATCGACGATGCCGTTGACGGTCTGCACTTGCAGTTGGGTTTGCGGATAGGACAGCAGAAACAGGCAGATCCAGCTGACCCACAGCACCCACCAGGTGACGCTCTGGGCGCCCCAGCGGTCCGACATCCAGCCGCCGACGGCCCGCAGCACGCCGCCAGGCAGCGAGAAACAGGCCGCCAGCAGTGCCGCGCTTTGCAGGCTGAAGCCGTATTCCTGCACGTAGTATTTGGTCATCCACAGGGCCAGGGCCACGTAGCCACCGAACACGATCGAGTAGTACTGGCAGTAGCGCCACACGGCCGGCTCTTTCAACGCCTTGAGCTGTTCGCGCAAGCCGGCGCCACCGCTGCTGCGGTGTTCCTTCTTCTCGGCGGTGAGGAACCAGAACAGCAGCGCGGTGATGAACAGGATGGCGCTGAATACCTTCGGCACCAGGTGCCAGCTGCCGAGGGCAATCAACGCCGGGGCGAGGAATTTGGTGACCGCCGAACCTGCGTTGCCAGCGCCGAACACGCCCATTGCAAAGCCCTGGTTCTGTTTGTCGAACCACTTGGCGACATAGGCAATGCCGACCGAGAACGAACCGCCGGCCAACCCGACGAACAGGCCCAGTACCAGGAACTGCCAGAACGCGGTCGCCAAGGTGATCAGGTACAGGGGCAGCACGCAGGCGAGCATCAGCAGGAAGAACACGATCCGCCCGCCGAAGCGGTCGGTCAGAAGTCCCAGGGGCAGACGCATCAAGGATCCGGTCAGCACTGGCGTAGCGGCCAACAGGCCGAACTGGGTCTCATTGAGGGCGAGCAATTGCTTGATCGGCACGCCCAGCACGGCAAACATCATCCAGACCATGAAGCACACGGTGAAGGCCAGGGTACTCATCCCCAGTACCAGCCCTTGTTGCACTTGCGCTCGCATCACGACGCACCCCAGTCAGTTCGATGGGCGCAGACTAGTGATGCCTACCCCGCAGAAACTTGACCTGGGTCAACGAGCCCCTGGGGGGCCGTGGCCTATGCTTGGCCCGCCTACCTCCAAGGTGGTAGACCGGAACATTGATAAAACCCTTTGTTTATCAAGGTTCTGAACAGGTTGGCCGAGGCTTTCAGGGAAACGGAGCGGCCGACAACTCTTTAGAGGTAGTGCACCCAGGATCGGCTGCAACACCCCAGTTCCAGGCGCGATCCATGTCCAGGTATCCGATTTTCTTGCAGAGCCAGCCGCGATGATGCGCTGGCTGCGCAGCTCCCTGCCCGCTCGCGCCGGGCTGGCGGTGATCCTCATCGCCGTCCTGGCTCTCGCCAGTTCCTTGAGCGCCGGCCTGATCGCCTGGTTCAGCCAGGGCGACGCCGCGGCCATCAACACCGCCGGCTCCGTGCGCATGGAGACCTATCACCTGAGCTGGAAGCTGGCGGCGGGCGACAGCACCGAGATCCCGGCGATCACCGCCAGCCTGCAACAACGCCTCGACAGCCCTTCCCTGCGCGCCGTGCTGGAAGACGGGCCGACCACCTCCTTGCGCCAGAGCTACCTGAACCTCGTGCAACGCTGGAACCAGACCCTGCGCCCGGCCATCGAGCGCGGCGACGGGGCGTTCTTTCAGGCCAGTGCCAGTTCCTTCGTCGAGCAACTGGACCAGTTCGTCAACCTGCTGCAACGCCAGAGCGAGCACAAACAGGGCTGGCAACAGGCGATCCAGGGCATGGCGCTGTTCAGCACCATGATCATTCTGTTGATCGGCCTGTATGAATTGCAGTACGCAGTGGTCTCGCCCTTGCAGGAGCTGGTGGACGCAACCCAGCGCTTCCGGCGTGGCGAGTTCCAGGTACGGGTCAATCATCAGTCCGAGGATGAACTGGGCCAGTTGGCGACCAGCTTCAACACCATGGCCGAGACCATCGAGCAATCCCACCGCACCCTGGAGGATCAGGTCCGGCAGAAGACCTTGCACCTGCAACAGGCCAACGCCGCCCTGGAACTGCTCTACCAGAGCAGCCGCAGCCTGGCGACACGCCAGGCGAATGCCGAGGGCCTGGATGAATTGATCGCACGCTTCCAGCAACGGTTGCCGGGCCTGCGTCTGTCGCTGTGCCTGCAAGGGCAACTGCAAGCACCCGCGCGGCAGCTGCTGGCCTTGCATGGCGCCAACAGCCGCCAGGTGTGTGCCAGCAGCGACTGCGCCACCTGCGACAAACACCACGCCGCTCGTCCGCAGGCCTTCAGCATCAGCAACCAGGGCAACGAACTGGGTGAACTCAAGGCGCATTTTGTCGACGGGCATGCAGCACAGCCCTGGGAAACCGAACTGATCCAGGCCCTGGCCAACCTGATCGGCACCTCGCTGTCCCTCAAGCGCCAGCGCGAACAGGACCATCGCCTGCTGTTGCTCGACGAGCGCACGATCATTGCCCGCGAGCTGCATGACTCCCTGGCCCAGGCCTTGTCGTACATGAAGCTGCAAGTGAGCCGCATGCAGACCCTGATGCGTCGGGGCGAACCGGTGCAGACCCTGGAAACCGTCACTGGCGAACTGCGTGAAGGGCTGAACAATGCCTACCGTCAACTGCGGGAATTGCTCACCACGTTCCGCTTGCAGATCCACGACGATGGCCTGGTGGAAGAACTCAAGGACACCGCCGAGGAGTTTTCCAACCGCGGGGATTTCCAGGTGCACCTGTTCATCGACAGCCTGGCCTTCGAACTCTCGGCCAGCGAACAGATTCACATCCTGCAGATTACCCGCGAGGCCCTGTCCAACTGCCTGCGCCACGCCCATGCCGAGAACGCCTGGCTGGAACTGCGCCAGGAAGGCGAAACCGTACGGCTGTCGATCGAAGACGACGGCCGGGGCTTTTGCGGCGAGGTGGACCAGCGCGAGCATCATGGCTTGAACATCATGAACGAACGGGCACGCAGCTTGCGCGGGCAACTGCAGATTCTCTCCCGGACACCCCAGGGCACCCGTATCCAGGTGCAGTTCCAACCGGAATTCCTGGGCCAACACGCTGAAGGCATCGCCCTATGAACGCGCCCCTGCGCCATTCCCTCTTATTGGTCGACGACCACCCGATGATGCGTCGCGGAATCCGCCAGATGCTGGAGCTTGAAGACGACCTGCGGATCGTCGGTGAAGCCAGTCACGGCGAAGAAGCCCTGGCGCTGATCGAACCGCTCAAGCCCGACCTGGTGCTGCTGGACAACAACATGCCGCAGATGAACGGCATCGAGACCCTGCGCCGGCTGCGCGCCATGCATTACACCGGCAAGGTGCTGCTGTTCACTGTGTCCGATGCCGAGGACGACATTCGCGACGCGCTGCGCCTGGATGCCAACGGCTACCTGCTCAAGGACATGGAACCCGAGTTGTTGATTCAGTACATCCGCGACGCCCTGGATGGTGCCCTGGTGATCAGCCCCGGCCTGACCCGCGCCATGGCCCAGGCCCTGCGCTCCCCGCCACGCCAGACCGAGGTGGAACTGACCGAACGCGAACGCCAGGTGCTCAAGGCCATCGCCAGCGGCTACAGCAACAAGGTCATCGGCCACAAGCTCGGCATTACCGAAGGCACGGTGAAGGTCCACGTGAAAAACCTGCTGCACAAACTCGGCCTGCGCTCCCGGGTCGAAGCCGCGGTATGGGCGATGGAGCATCTGCGCGGCGCGGGCTAGCCATCCGCTCTACGCTCCCACAGGGGTTTGGCGTTTAACAGACTGCCCATCCCTCTTCCGAGGTAAGCCTGCCGAGGCATAGGCCCGGGGGCGTCCCGGGCCCTACCATGACGGCACGCGGAGGTACGCCATGCTGACCCACCCTTCCATCGTTTTACTGTTGCGTCGCCATCACCTGTTCAGCCAATTGCCGGAGCGGGTTTTCGAAGACGTCTGCAACCTCGCCGTGCTCAAGCGCCTGGATTGCAACAGCACCCTCATGCACCAGGGCGACCCGGCCAGGCGGTTCTTCTTGCTGGTCAGTGGCCAGATCAAACTGTTCCGGGTCACCGGCGAAGGCCAGGAAAACCTGGTGGAGATCATCCAGCCGGGACAGACGTTCGCCGAGGCGTTGCTGTTCAGCCAGGCCCGTTGCTACCCGGTCAGCGCGGCGGCAATCAAGGACAGCGTCTTGGTGAGCATCGAAGGCACTCACTATCGTAAGGCCCTGGAAGACCAGCCCCAGGTCTGCCTGGCAATTCTGGGAAGCATGAGTATCCACCTGCACCAACGCCTCAAGGACATCGACAACCTGACCCTGGCCAGCGCCAGCCGACGGGTCATCAATTTCCTGTTGCAGGAACGCGATCCCCGCGACGGCCAGGTGGTGCTGCAAGTGTCCAAGCGCCTGGTGGCCTCCAAGCTGGGGATTCAGCCGGAGACCTTCTCGCGGATCCTGCATCGGCTGGTGGACGGCGGGTTGATTGCCATGGAGCGGCGCAATATCCGGATTTTGGCTGAGGATCAGTTAATGGATTACCAACAGTAAACCGCGTCCCCCTGTGGCGAGGGAGCTTGCTCCCGCTGGGCTGCGCAGCAGCCCCCAACAAGCCCCCCCCACATACCTGACGCACCGCAGTGACTGACCCAAGGGCCGCTTCGCAGCCCAGCGGGAGCAAGCTCCCTCGCCACAGGTGCTGTGCGCTTCAATCTGTCTCTGGCATCCCTTTCATCATCGGCACCAGATACTCGAACAACACATTCCCCTGCTCATCCGTGCAATCGACCCCGAAGCGCTTGCGCAAGCCCAACTGGCTCAGGATCACATGCACATCGGCCTTCAATGCGTGCTGCTGCAAACAGCCCTGCACGCATTGCAAGGGACAGCCGTCCAGCGCAATGATCCGCCGTCCCGAGCGTGCCTTGTTGACCAGCGCCGCGACATGCCCGCCCACCCCGACGATGCAGGACATCTCGGCCAGGCCTGCCCGATCCAGGCGCAGGGCGACGGTATTGGCCAGCTGCGCGACGTTGGAGCAGCCGGAGCAGGAGTACACCAGGGGCAAATCATCGAGAGCGTTCATCTCATCCCACCGTTGCCAGGCCTTTCCCCGCCCGCTCCAGGTTGCGCCACAACCAGGGCGGCAACACGTCCGGGTCGAGGCTGTCGATCAGGTTTTTCAGTGCCAGCCCCAGTTCGGTATCCCCTTCGATCACCAGTCGCCGCCGGAAGAACAGCGTGTCCGGATCCTCCTGACGGCTGGCCAACAGCAGGAACTCACGCCAATTGCCGCTGATGGTGACCTGGGCCTCGGCCCGTTCGGCGATGCGCAAGCCGTCGCGGGCCAGGGTCAGGTACCAGCACAACTTCAAGTCGAGCACCCGCAGGCACAACCAGCGCCCGCGCAGCACATCGAACCCGCCATCGCCCAGCGGCTCGGCCAGGCAGCGGTTGAGGGCCTGCTGCAACGCCAGGCGCTGCACCACGAACGGCACCTTGCCCACCAGCGGCAACAAGCGATCGGCGCTTTTGAGCAGCCATTTTTTCGGACTCAGCACAGGCCCGCCTCCTCTACCTTGAGCATGCCGGCATGGCCATGCCAGTAACCGTTGCAACCCTCGACATACAGCGGCGGCGCCTCGCCCTGACGGACTTTGTCGAACGCCGTGACCACCTCGGCCATGCCCTGGGCCCGCGGACTCAGGCGCAGTACATCCGCGCCGCAGGCGACCAATGCCGGGTAGTCGGCCAGCAGGTTGGTGATCTCGCCTGACATCGTCTGGATGCCGTTGAGGGTGAACAGTTGCTGGCCTTCCTGACTGCTTAACGCCAGGCCATCGGGGTAATTGATGCAGCAGAACTGGCAATCGTCCTTGGGCCGGTTTTCGGCCCGGGCGGCAAAGCAGCGCGCCGAGTAGGCCAAGGGCAGATGACCGTAGGCAAAGATCTCCACCTCGGGCACCTCGCGGCCCAGTTCGCGCACCTGCTCCAGCACATCGGCAATCAGCGCGGCGGAGCATTCCACCGGCGGCACCCAACGCATCATGCCGCTGTCGAGCAACTGCCCGAGGGCATGCCCGTTGTACAGGTTCAGCGCCGGTCCGCCCACGAACGGCAGCTTGCGCTCGGCAAGAAACTGCACCGCGCCCATGTCGTTGGCTTCCACCAGCAACTGGCCGTTGTCACACAACCGGCGCAAGGTCGACAGCTCCGAGGCGGCCTCGATCAGCGTCAGGCTCGATAACACGATCTGCGCCTGACTGCAGCCTTGCAGCTCGCGGCCCAGGCCCAACCATTGATCCAGCGAGAGTGCCCGGCGCTTGGAACACACGGTTTCTCCAAGGTAAATCACGTCCAGCGGCAATGCCGACATCTCGGCATAAAAATTCCCCAGTTGCGTCTTGTCCCAGTAAAACAGGACCGGTCCCAGGCTGAGTTTCATCGGACCTCCTTCATTGCCATGATCGATGGTAGGCACCCAGCGTGGTCTGGCTGCCTTCGGACAGCCCGGCCAGCGCCTGGCGCCATTCTTCGCGTACCCGGAACCGCTGTGGCGCGGCCTGGTGGGCATCCAGTGCAGCGCGCCAGACCCGGGTCACTTGCTCGACATAAGCCGGGCTGCGCTGGCGGCCTTCGATCTTCACCGCTTCGACACCGATGGCGACCAGCTCCGGCAGCAGGTCCAGGGTGTCGAGGCTGGTGGGTTCTTCCAGCGCGTGGAAACGCTTGCCGCCCACCAGGAAGCGGCCCTTGCACAGCGTCGGATAGCCGGCCGGCTCTTCGGGTGTGTAGCGGTCGATCAGCACCTCGCTCAGGCGTGCGCTCAAGCCTTGGGCGTCTTCGCTCCAGCGCACCGCCTTGGCTGGCGAGCAGACGCCGCAGAGGTTCGGCGATTCGCCTGTGATGTAGGAAGACAGGTGACAGCGGCCCTCGGCCATGATGCACAGGCTACCGAAACCGAAGACCTCGATCGGCACCGGGCTGGCCGCAGCCACCTGCCGCACCTGGGCCAGGGACAGCACCCGTGGCAGCACCGCACGGCGGATGTCGTAGCGCTGGGCATAAAAACCCAGGGCCGCGGCATGGGTCGCCGAGCCCTGGACCGACAGATGCAGCGCCAATCGGGGATGACGCTGGGTGGCGTAGCCGAGCACACCGGGGTCGGCGGCAATCAGCGCATCGACGCCGAAATCCGCAGCGCGATCCACCGCTCGTTGCCAGCGCTCCCAGCCCTTGGGTTGCGGGTAGGTGTTGACCGCCACGTACAGCTTGCGTTGGTGCTGGCGAATATGCGCGACCGCTGCGTCGAATTGTTTGTCGTCCATGTTCAGCCCGGCGAAATGCCGGGCATTGGTGTCGTCGCGAAAGCCGACATAGACGGCATCGGCGCCTTGGCGCACCGCCGCTTTGAGGGCAGGCAGGTTCCCTGCCGGGCAAACCAGTTGCATGGGGCATCCTCAGGAGAAAACACAAGCGCCGCCAGTCTAGCCAGCCCTCGGCGGGTGACCTTGACGGCAATCAATTGCGCTCAGTGCATCAGTGTGGCGAACGGCAGATACAGGACCCGGTCGTGCTTGTGCACCTGCGTCTCACGCTCCACCAGCGCCAGCCCGTCGGCCCAGCAGGCGGCGCTCAACATCGCCGAGCTTTGCTGGGGATGCAGCTCCGCGCACAAATGACCGCTGGCATCCTGGCTCAACCTGGCGCGCAAGTATTGCCGGCGCTTGTTGCGTTGCAGCCAGTCGAACCCGGCCGGCACCGGTAGTGGCACGGGCAGCACGTCGCCCATGCCTTGGGCGCGAAACAGGAATGGACGCACCACGATCAGCGCGGTGATCAGCGCCGCCGAAGGATTGCCCGGCAGGCCGATCCAGGGTTTGCCTTCCACGTCGCCGAAGGCCAACGGCTTGCCCGGCTGGATCGCCAGGCGCCAGAGGTCGATGCTGCCCAGGCCCTCGATGGCTTGCTTGAGATGGTCCTCCTCACCCACCGAAACGCCGCCGGAAGTCAGTAGTACGTCGCACTCGGCAGCGGCCAGGCTCAAGGCTTGCCGGCTGGCCAGCAATTGGTCGGGCATGACCCCGAAGTCGTGCACCTCCAAGCCCCAGCCGCGCAGTAATGCGGCGAGGCTATGGCGATTGCTGTTGTAGATCTGCCCCGGCGCCAGCGGCTCACCCGGTTCGCGCAGCTCATCGCCGCTACTGAGCAGACCCACCCGCAGCGGGCGGTAGACCTCTACCCGGCCGATCCCGGCGCCGGCCAGCAACCCGAGCTCCTGGCCGCGCAGGCGCGTACCGGCCCGAAGAAGCCGCTCGCCTCGGCGCAGTTCTTCGCCCTCCTTGCGTACGTGATCGCCGCAGTCGACTGTCGGCAACCAGACCCGCTCGCCCTCGACCCGGCAGCTCTCCTGGGGCACCACCGTGTCCGCCCCCGGCGGCAGCGGCGCGCCGGTGAAGATCCGCACCGCCTGCCCTGCGCCCAGCGGCTCGCCGGGGCCGTCACCGGCGGCGATCCGTCCGACCACCGTCAGGCATCCACCATCGGCCGACACATCGGCGGCTCGCAAGGCGTACCCGTCCATGGCGCTGTTGTCCCAGGCCGGCAGGTTCATCGGACAGAAAATGTCTTGGCTCAACACCCGGGCCAATGCTTGATCCAAGGTGAGCTGCTGCACCGCCGGGGGCGGCGGTGCTTGATCCAGCAGATGCCGGATCGCCTCATCCACCGGCACCAGCGCGCCGCTGTCGCACACCCGCCCGCTCATGAGCGCGTCTCGCAGGCAGCAGGGGCTACACCGTCCTGAGGCTTGAGGTGCGGGGTGAAATTGCATGGGCCGGTGCGACTGTCCAACTGCCCGACGAGGATCTGCTCCCAACCGGTCCGGCAAGCACCCGGCGAACCCGGCAGGCAACACACCAGCACACCGTTGCTCATCCCGGCCAATGCTCGCGACTGCAGGCTGGACATGCCTATTTCCGCCAGCGACACCTGGCGGAACAATTCGCCAAAACCGTCCACCTGTTTGTCCAGCAGCGGCAGCACCGCCTGGGGCGTGTTATCCCGTGGGGTAAAACCGGTGCCGCCGGTCATCAGCACCACTTGCACGGCGGGGTCGGCAATCCATTGGGAGACCTGGGCGCGGATCTGGTAGATATCGTCCTTCACCAGGGCCCGGCTGATCAGTACATGCCCGGCCGTTTGCAGCAGATCAGCGAGGGTCTGCCCGGAGGTGTCGGTGTCGAAGGTGCGGGTATCGCTGATGGTCAGTACCGCAATGTTCAGGGGTTGGAAAAGGCGTTGCGTCAGATGGGCCATGATCAGCCGTCCTGTCAGAAAAGATGGCCCAGCCTGAACCGCATTCCCTGCCGGGCCTATTCCTCCTTCGAGGTACCTCCCCCGGCGCTCAAGGCGCCAGGCGGCTGCGCTGCCATGCTGCGTCGCGCAGGCGATAGTCGAGACGGTCATGCAGCCGGTCGGCACGGCCCTGCCAGAACTCCAGGCGCTCAGGCCGCAGGCAATAACCGCCCCAATGCTCGGGGCGCCGCAGCGGTTGCCCGGCAAACCGCTGTCGGGCCTGGGCCAGCAAGGCTTCGAGCGCTGCCCGGTCCTTTAGCCCATGACTTTGCGGCGAGGCCCAGGCACCGATGCGACTGGCCAGGGGCCTGGATTCGAAATAGGCATCCGACAACGTCGGATCCAACCTCTGGACCGTTCCTTCGACACGCACCTGCCGCTCCAGCCCTGGCCAGAAAAACGTCATGGCCGCCCAGGGATTGGCCGCCAGGTCCTGCCCCTTGGCGCTGTCGTAATTGCCGAAGAACACGAAGCCGTCGTGGTCGAACCCCTTGAGCAACAGCACCCGACAATGGGGCCGGCCCGCGGCATCCACGGTTGCCAGGTGCATGCTGTTGGCTTCTATCGGCGGGCTTTCGGTGTCGCGGGCCTGTTGCATCCAGCGCTCGAACAGAACCAGCGGATCGTCCGGCGCCTGGGCTTCGTTGAGGCCGTCGAGGGTGTACTGGCGGCGCATATTGGCCAGGGACAGCGGCATAGCGGTATCTCCACAGGGGGTTCGGCCCAGTGTGGAGTGTGGGATGAGGGGTGGCCTTGATCGTTGTCAATGCGGGGTTGTCGATGGGCTGTGCCGACGCCATCCCGAGCAGGCTCGCTCCCACAAGGGATCTGCGGCGCTCACGATACCTGTGGGAGCGAGCTTGCTCGCGATGAAGCCGACTCGATTCAAAGCCCTACTTAAGCCCCAACCGCCGCGCCAGTTTATGCAGATTGCTCGGATCCACCTCCAACAACCGCGCCGCCCCCGCCCAGTTCCGAGCGCAGCGCTCCAGGGCCTTGAAGATCGCCTGGCGCTGGCAATTGTCGACCGTTTCACTCAAGGACCGGACTGGCTCGTCAACGATCTCCATGGACGACTCGGGCACCGCGTGCGCCGGGGATGCAGCGACATCCAGATCCAGCACTTGCGGCTCCAGGGTCATGATCAGGCTGCGACTGGCGCCGCGGCTCAGTTGCTTGAGCGCCGCGCGGCTGATCACATGCTCCAGCTCGCGCACGTTGCCCGGCCAGCTGTAGTCCAGCAGCGCCTGCTCGGCAGCCGGTGACAGGCGCAACCCGCGCAAGCCCAGGCGGGTACGGTTCAGTTCGAGGAAGTGCCCGGCCAGCATCAGCACATCGTGACCACGCTCGCGCAGCGGTGGGATCGGCACCGGATAGACCGACAGCCGGTGATACAGATCGGCACGGAACAGCCCGTCGCGAATACTGTCCGGCAGGTGCCGGTTGGTGGCGGCGATGATTCGCACATCGACGTGCAGCGGCTTGTCTGCGCCCAGGCGCTGGATCTCGCCGTTCTGCAAGGTGCGCAGCAGCTTGGCCTGCACGCTCAACGGCAGCTCGCCCACCTCATCGAGAAACAGCGTGCCGCCATTGGCCGCGTCGAAACGCCCGGCGCGGTCGGTGGTCGCCCCGGAAAACGCGCCTTTGACGTGACCGAACAATTCGCTCTCGGCCAAGGACTCCGGCAACGCCGCGCAATTGACCTGGACCAGCGGCTTGCGGCAGCGCCGGGACAAACGATGCAAGCGCCGGGCGAACAACTCCTTGCCCACTCCGGTTTCCCCCAGTAACAGGACCGGTAACTCGGAGTCGGCCAGTACATCCAATTCGTTGAGCAACTGCTGCAAGCCTTCGCTGCGACCGAGGATCTCGCCCTCCTCGCTTGGCAGGCGCAGGTCTGGCGCATCGCTGCGCGAGGCGCGCAGGCTACGGTTTTCCTGCTCCAGCCGGGTCACCCGCACTGCTGCCTCGATCTGCAACGTGCAGCGCTTGAGTTCTTCACGGGCACGGCTGTCGAACGTACCGGCGTGCAAGGCGTCCAGGGTAATTGCGCCCCAGAGCCGGCCTTCCACGTACAGACTCACGCCCATGCAGTCGTGCACCGGCAGCGGCTCGCCGACATGAGGGTCGAGCAAGCCGTCATAAGGATCCGGCAAACGGCTGTCGGGCTCGAACCAGGTCGGCTCGCGGGACGCCATGATCGCCGCCAGACGCGGATGCTGGGCAATCACGAAGCGCCGGCCCAGCGCCTCGTGAACCAGCCCGACGGTCGCCACGGGCCGCAGGCTGTCGTCGTCCAGGCGCAACAGGCCCACGGCACCGCTATTGAAGTATTCGCGCAGGGTCTGCACCAGGCGCTGCAATCGCACCGCATTGGGCAGCTCGACAATCAGGTCGGCGGCCAGGCTTTCACGCAGCATGGTAGTGGTTACCCTCCGGGGTACGTTTGACCCCTCTGCCACAGGGTGACAATCACCCCGCGAAAAAATTACCAGCAATTAATCAACAACTTACAGATGGCATGGCGACTGCAACGCCTGGGTATCCGTCCCTCCCGGGATCCAACCCAAGGAAACACGATGAGCCTCGACCTGCTGGACCAAAGCCTCGGCCAACTGGCCTGCGACATCCCCGGTGCGACCCGTACCTTCCATCATTACAACCTCGACTTCTGTTGCGGCGGGCAAAAATCCCTGCGCGAAGCGGCCCTCGGCAAAGGCCTCAATCCACTGCTGATCGCCGACGCCCTCAGCACTCTGCAAGCCGCCGGCGAGCCGGGACACGACTGGCGCGACGAGCCCCAGGCACTGCTGATCGCTCATATCCTGGAGCGTTACCACGCCCGGCACCGCGAGCAACTGCCGGAGCTGATCCGTCTGGCCCGCCGCGTCGAGCAAGTACACGGCGCACGGGCCAGTTGCCCGAACGGCCTGGCCGACCACCTGGAAGACATGTACCAGGAACTCGAAGGCCACATGCTCAAGGAGGAGCAGGTGCTGTTCCCGATGCTCCAACACGGCCTGGGCGAACGCGCCTCGGCACCGATCCAGGTCCTGCGCTATGAACACGACCAGCACGGTGAAGCACTGGAAACCCTGCTAGCCCTGACCGACCACATCACCCCACCCGCCGACGCGTGCAACACCTGGCGCGCCTTGTACCGCGGGCTGGTGGAGTTTCGTGACGACCTGATGCAGCACATTCATCTGGAAAACAATGTGTTGTTCGTCAATGCGATGAGGCCTGATCGCTGATCATCAAACACCACAATTCCCCTTGTGGGAGCGAGCCTGCTCGCGATAGCGGAGGATCAGCCAGCATCGGTGGTGACTGGCATACCGCTATCGCGAGCAGGCTCGCTCCCACAGGTTCAGTGGTGTTTGTTCACACTTGGAATTGCCAATAGAACATCCCCTTCGCCAACAGCACAATGAGCAGCATATGCCCGAGAATGCTGCGCCGTATCCAGCTGGCTCGTCCCGGGCTCAGGCGGCCTTTGCGCAGCCAGTACGCCAGCCATAAATAGTGTCCAATGATGCTCAACGCCAGCAGGATCTTCAGGCTCAGCAGCAGGCCGAAACTGCTATGGAGCGGTTGGCTCAAGGCGCCACGATGCTGCCAGGCCAGGCCAATGCCGGCGCCGTACAACAACAGCACGACGCCGTGCAGCACCTGCCGCGAGCGCTTGCCGATGGCCTGGTCGGCAGCGTCCCTGGCCTCTACGGCCAGTGGCCTGCGGGCGGTATGCCAGATAAAGACTTCGAAAAACAGCGTGCCGATGAAGGCAATCGCCGCCAACAAGTGGGTGACCAGCAAGAGCCCATACATTATCGATTACCTGCGCTCAGTCGTTTCATCCCGGATGCCCATCCACCCGAGCCTGCAACAGCATCGGCCCGTACCGCCAGGCATAGAGCCCGAACGCCAGCGTCCAGCACACCCCCGCCAGCCATAGTCCGGCCAACGGGAACACCAGCACCAGCAGCACGCGACTCAAGCACGCCAGGTTCAACAGGATAAACGCCAACGTCATACCTGCTGGCGGCTCCAGGGGACGTCCGGTATGACCCAGGCTGACACGGGCAATCATCGCCAGGATCAGCCCGGCCATGGCGCCGATGGTCAGGCTGTGGACCGCCAGGCTCGGGTTCACCGGCACGCCGAAATGCCATAGCGCCATGCCCAGGCAGGCCAGTGCCAGCCAGGCGTAGGCCAGGTGCAGCGACCACAGCAGCGGCACTCGCCATAGGTCCCGATCATGCCAACGCACCAGGCGAATCCCGTGGCCCACCGCCAGTGCAGCGAACAGCAGGCCGCAAGCGATATGGGGCGTCAGCGCCACGCCGAACGCATACAACAGCGCCACCAGCGCCGATCCCAGCAATAACAGGCGATCGAGCCACGGCCAGGCCGCGACGCCTTGCACCCGGCCAAGACCGCGCTGGGTGAAGAACGGGATCACCCGCCCACCGATCAACCCCATCATCGCCGCCACCAGCCATAGGCCGGTGAGCACGCTTTGCCGCTCGATGCCCTCGTTACGCTGCACCAGGCCATAGACCGACAAGCCGTCGGCCGCGGCCAACAGTAGCAATACCAGGACGATCGGGTAATTGCGCTTCTGCCGCACGCGCCACAAGGTCAAGCCCATCAGCGCCGCGACCGCCAGGGCAAAACCCAGCTCCAGCAATGCCAACAATGGCCAGGGCGCATCAATCAGCCAGGCCAGCCGAGCCCCCAGCCATAGCACCGTCAGCGCTGCCAACCGCTTGCCGCTGAGGCCTGGGGTCCCGGTCCAGGTCTGCACCGCCGTCAGCAGGAACCCTGCGATGATTGCCAGGCCAAACCCGAACAACAGCTCATGACGGTGCCAGGCCAGCCAGCCACCGGCCGGCTGCCACCCGGACAACCGTCCGCTGAACGCTGCCAGCCACAGCGGGACGGCCAACAGCGCCAACACGCAGCCGGCCAGGAAGAACGGCCGGAACGCCAGGCGCCACAGCGGCAAAATGGCCATGGCCTTGCGACGGTCGAGCACTTGCATACTTCACTCCTTAACCTCATCGAGTCGCGGGGCCACTGACGAGGGTCAACGAACAGGGTTCGAATGATCGGCTATCGATGCCCGAGGGAGCTTGTGTCAGATCAAGCTCGCTTGCGGATGATCGACTACCTCAAAGTGTCCTTTGCAAGGGGCTTGCCGCAATTGCCTCGCGATCATGCCCAGGCACATATGAATATGCCCCCTGTGGGAGCGAGCTTGCTCGCGATGGCGGTCGCACATGTAGCATCGATGCAACCTGCCCTGCCGCAATCGCGAGCAAGCTCGCTCCCACAGGGACCATCAGGGTACTTAGAACCCTATCAGGGTTCTTTTAACCCTGTCGCATTTGGGTCATTTTCACCCTCTACATCCCGAACCTTGCTGAATACCTGCCCCCCAGCGCCTGGCCCGGCTCTTGCTCAGCCAGGTCATAGACTGTCTATCCGGGCCCCCTCCATGAAGTACATCGCTCTGCCTTTGACCTGGTTCGTCGTGCTGTCCTGCATCCTGGCACTCGCCAGCGGCCTGTCCCTGAGCCTGATCTGATCCGATCCATTTCCCGTCTTAAAAAGGATTCCATCCCATGGTGCTCCACCGCATCCATCACCAGATTCTGCGCAGCCATCACCTGTTCGAGCCGTTGAACGAGGAACAACTCGACGAATTGATGAGCACCAGCCAACTGTTGAACGTCGACAGGGGCGAGCCGCTGTTTCTCCAGGGCGAGCCGGCCCAGGCGTTTTATTTCGTGATCGCCGGCGCGGTGAAGATCTACCGCTTGACCCCGGACGGCCAGGAAAAGGTCTTCGAGGTGATCGGCGAGCGACAGACCTTCGCCGAAGCCATGATGCTGATGGACACGCCCAACTACGTCGCCTCTGCCGAAGCGGTCGGACCGACCCAGTTGTACCGGCTGTCCAACGCCACCTACATGCGCCTGTTGCAAAGCAACAGCCGGCTGACCTTTGCCCTGCTCGGCAAGCTCTGCGTGCGCCTGCACCAGCGGGTCAACGAGATCGAGACGCTGTCACTGAAGAACGCCACCCACCGCGTGGTGCGCTACCTGCTCACGCAGCTGGTGCGCCTGCAAACTGTCGACAGCCAGTTCGAACTGCCGATGGCCAAGCAGCTGATCGCCGGGCACCTGTCGATCCAGCCGGAAACCTTCTCGCGGATCATCCGGCGCCTGATCGACGAAAAGATCATCACCCAGGACGGCCGGCAGATCGCAATCCTCGACCGCCTGCGCCTGGAGCAGTTCGAATGAGCCCGCAGCCCACCTGCCTGTACTGCCAACGGGCCTATCACGCCGATGAAAGCGAATGCCGCCAGTGCGGCATGCCCTTGCCGACCGAAGCGAAACTGGCCGGCGAACGGCGATTGCGGCGCTTCACCTGGTTCTGTGTCGGCTTGACGCTGTTCTGCATCGTCATGTTCTTCTGGCTGCCCCGCGACATCGGCTGAGCGCTCAATCCTGGGTCAATTGCCGGTACAACTGCACAAGGCGCAGCGGCAGTTGCGCAGGCTGGCGAATCAAGGTGTAGCCATTGGCGCCGAACATGTACGGCAGATAGTCCCCCGCCTCACGGTCAATGGTGATGCAGAACGGCGTCAGTCCCTGGCGCCGCGCTTCGAGCACCGCCTGGCGAGTGTCTTCCACGCCGTAGCGTCCCTCGTAGAGGTCCAGGTCATTGGGTTTGCCATCGCTGAGCAACAGCAACAGTTTGCGCCGACGTTTGCAGCCCGCCAGCCGTTGTGTAGCGTGGCGGATCGCTGCACCCATGCGCGTGTAATAACCGGGTTTGAGACCCAGGATCCGGCCACGAGTGTGGTCGTCGTAGCGCTGGTTGAACGCCTTGAGTGCATGCAGCCGCACCTGCTGGCGGCGCAACGAAGAGAACCCGTACAAGGCGAAATCATCCCCCAGCACCGAGAGGGTCTCACCGAACAGCAACAGACTGTCGCGGATCACCTCGATCACCCGATGCTCGTCGTTGAGGTGGGCGTCGGTGGACATCGACAGATCCGCCAGCAGCAGGCAGGCCAGGTCACGGCGGGTCTGGCGCTGTTCGAGGAATAGGCCGCGTTCGCTGCATGGGCCGTGCTGGCGCTCGACGTGGAAATCCAGCCAGGCTTGCAGGTCCAGCTCCGCCCCCTGGGTCTGCTGGCGCAGCCATTGGCGGTCGTTGCGCAAGTGCTCGAACTGGCGGCGCAAGCGTTGCGCCGCAGGACGCAGGCGTACCGGCAGCGGCTGGGGTTCGCAGTCACGGGAAATGAAGGTCTGCAGGCTGACGTAGTCCTCCTGCAGGCGCTGTTTGCGGTAGTCCCATTCCGGCAACAGAACGCCCTCGCCCAGGGGGATGTCATCCACGTCGGCCGGTGGCAAGTCCAGATGCAGCTTCAAGCCACCCCCTTTGCGCAAGCGGGTCCGCGACAGGCTCAACTGGTCGAGGTCTTCGGCAACGCGGGCGGCGTCCGGATCTTCGCTGTCATCGGCCCAGCGATCCAGGTCAACGTGCTCGGTCCAGCTGAACAGGTTTTCCAGGCGCACGATCAGCAAGCCGCCGTCGCGGGTGGTTTCGTCGATCCGCTCGGCGCGCTTGCGACCGCCCTTCTGCTCTCCTGCCGGGGTCGCCAGGTATTGCTCGGATTCCTCCAGGTCGGCGGCCTGGGGATCGGCCAGGTGTTGCGCAGGATACAGCCACAACGGCAGCGGCCAGGCCGCCCGTTCGCTGCGCGGAAACTGCTCGACGCTGCCCGGTTCGCGCAACGCCTGGCACAGCGCGCGCTCCAGGGCCGCTTCGGCCGGGTTAAGACTGGCCGGGTCGGGGCGCAAGGCCAGATGCGCCTCCACCAGGCGCCGATAGCGCGCACGCATTGCCGGATAGCGTTGCAAAACCGCCAGGGTCCAACGCTGGTTGTCACGCCCCCAGTGTTGCATCGGCCCGGACTGCGCGGCCAACAAGGCGAGCCAGCGATACAGTTCCTCGTTCAGCCGGGTATCGGGAAGCACCGCCAGGCTCGCTGGCAAGCGCAGGTTGTCACCATCGCACCAGGCCAGGGGCATCTGTTTGCAAGTGCCGGCGATCTGCTGCAACAGGTTGCGGCGCAGCAACACATCGCGGTCGCTGACGGCTTCCACCCCCAGGTGACGAGCCCCGCCCGTGGCCCGCAGCAACACTCGCAAGGCGCGTTGCCGATCCATCAGCTCGACCCGCGCCTCGGGAAAATCCGTGCTGGCGCGGCGGGTAATGAAACGGTGCCAGACACTGCCGACCCATTCTTCCAGCTCCAGGGTGAATGCCATGCTTTCCTCCTCCCAAACCGAACCCATTGTGGCGAGGGAGCTTGCTCCCGCTGGGCTGCGCAGCAGCCCATTTTTGTGAGCGCTTCGCACTCATGCGGGAGCAAGCTCCCTCGCCACTAATGAGTCCGGCTTAATCGCTGTGGTAACTCACGAAGGCACCACCGTCGCCGACGCCCGCTGGGCCGCACGGCCACGCTGGCGGAAGCTGAGCAGGTAGCAGAGCAGACCGGCCAGGAACCCGACGCCGCTGAGCAGCCGTGCCCAGAACAACGGTTTCAAATGATCCACCGTCGCCATGAACGGCAAGGCGCTGCCGTCGGCCATCCAGCGTTGCAACCAGACCTGGACCACACCCGCCGCAGTGAGGAACAGAGTGATCAGCACCATCGACAGGGTCATCAACCAGAAGCCCCAGATTTCCAGGCGCTGGGAGCGTTCATCCGCCGCTTCGCCCAGGCCGCGCAAGCGAGGCATGGCGTAGCTGATCAGCGTCATCACGATCATTGCATAGGCTCCGTAGAAGGCCAGGTGACCGTGGGCCGCGGTCAGTTGCGAACCGTGGGTGTAGTAGTTGACCGGTGCCAGGGTATGCAGGAACCCCCAGACGCCGGCGCCGAAGAATGCGGTCACCGTGGTGCCCTTGGCCCATAGCGTGGCGGCGCGGTTCGGGTGTTGCCGGCGACGATTGCGCACCATGCTGAAGGCGAATATCACCATCGCCAGGAACGGCAGCGGCTCCATTGCCGAGAAGATCGAACCGACCCACAGCCAGACCTCGGGCGCACCGATCCAGAAGAAGTGGTGACCGGTGCCGATGATGCCGGTGATCAACGCCATAGCGATGATCACGTAGAGCCACTTCTCCACCACTTCCCGGTCCACCCCGGTGATCTTGATCAGCACGAAGGCGAGCATCGCCCCCATGATCAGTTCCCAAACGCCTTCGACCCACAGATGCACCACCCACCACCAGTAGTATTTATCGCGGGCGAGGTTTTCCGGGTTGTAGAAGGAGAACAGGAAGAACACCGCCAAGCCGATCAAGCCGGTCATCATCACCATGCTGACCGTGGTCTTGCGCCCCTTGAGCAGGGTCATGCCGATGTTATAGAGAAAGCCCAGGCACACCACCACGATGCCCATTTTGGTGATGGTCGGCTGCTCCAGGAATTCACGGCCCATGGTCGGCAGCAGGTCGTTGCCGGTGACTTTCGCCAGCGTCGCGTACGGCACCGACAGGTAGCCCAGGATTGTCAGCACCCCGGCGATGGCGAACACCCAGAACAGCAGCAGCGCCAGTTTCGGACTGTGCAGCTCGCGATCGGCCTCCTCCGGTACCAAGTAATAGGCCGCGCCCATGAAGCCGAACAGCAGCCAGACGATCAGCAGGTTGGTGTGGACCATGCGGGCCACGTTGAAAGGAATCAGCGGGAACAGGAAATCGCCGATCACGTATTGCAGGCCCATGATCAAACCGAACAGGACCTGGCCCAGGAACAGTATCAGGGCAAACACGAAATAGGGTTTGGCAACGGCCTGCGAGGCGAATTTCAGATGCGGATTAGCCATGCTCATCTCTCAGCCCTCCTTGTTTGGCGGCCAGCCATTGGTATTGATTTTCGAACTCCACTTGAGGAATTCGGCGATGTCGTCGACCTCCTGCTCGCTGAGGTTGAACTGCGGCATGGCCCGGCGCCCGGGAACGCCCAGCGGCTGCATTTTCATCCAGGCGTGCAGGAACGGCTTGAACGCTTCCTCGCCGCCGCGGCGGTTGACCACATTGCCCAGCTCCGGCGCAAAGTACGCGCCCTCGCCCAGCAGGGTATGGCAGCCGATGCAGTTGTTACGCTCCCAGACGCCCTTGCCGCGGATCACCGATTCGGTCAATTGCGCCTGGTTGCTGCGTTCTGGAAAGGTCTGTTCCGTGTGGTAGGTCAGGGCCAGGAATATCAGGAAGAAAAACACGCTTCCCCCGAAGTAAATATTCCTGGCCATGCCTTTGGTGAAGGTATCTGACATGGTCACTTCCTCATTGCTTGGCGTGACCATTCTAGGAAGCGAGCCCCTCGAAACCGCTTGATGGCGATCAAGAATCTCCGATGGTTTTGGTGGGTTGTTCCAATACAGTCCGAAAGACAGGCAGGCTTTTGTGGCGAGGGAGCTTGCTCCCGCTGGGCTGCGAAGCGGCCCTAAAACCTGCTGGCGCGGTGTATCAGGCAGATTGAGTGGTTGCTATGGGGGCTGCTGCGCAGCCCAGCGGGAGCAAGCTCCCTCGCCACAACGGAAGGTGCGCCGGGATTCAGATCGTGCGTGAGATGACGATCCCTATAACGGTCGCAAGCACCACCGCCCAGCTCAACACCAGCCGTCGCCACAATCGCGGCGCGTGGCGCAGCTCCATGAAGCCGTCGGCGATCAGCCAGGCCTTGGTCACCGCGACCACCAGGATGGCGATGGACACCAGGCCGGTAGCTGCGATCTGGCCCAGGGCAACGGTGCCGGTGCTCAACACGGCCAGCGTCATCCAGCAGGCGATCAGGACACGGGAAGCCGACATGCATACCTCCGCTCAATCAAGGATGTAGACAACCGGGAACAGCAGCACCCAGACCAGATCGACCATGTGCCAATACAGCACGCCGGATTCCAACCCACTGTTGCGTTGCGCCCGATAGCGACGTCGCCGACACCCCTCGGCCAGCCAGGCGAGGATCACCATGCCCAGCAACACATGGAGAAAATGAAACGCGGTGAGGATCCAGTACAACGTGAAGAATGTGTTGTGCTCCATCCCCAGGCCGTTCGCCAATAGATGGGCGTACTCCGTGAGTTTGATCCCCACATAACCGCAGGCGAGCAGCAACGCCACACACAATAACCGTGCGGCGCGACGCGGCCGGTCTTGCCTGACCTGCTCTTGGGCCAGCGCGGCGAACAGTCCGGCGGTGAGCAGGCTGAGGGTCATCGCCAGGCCCGTGGAGCGATCCAGCAGATGACGGCCTTCGCTGAACGTCTGTGGGTCCAGCGCCTGCGCGACGGTGAACGCGAGGATCAGCAGCGCGAACACCGACAGCTCGGCGAGGATGAAAAACCACATCGCCAGGTCACCCGGCAGCCGTCGCGATGGGGTAACGGTTTCAGCCAAAGTGGACATCGACCACATCCATCAGCGCAGCAACGGTCTGCGGGTCGTCACTCAACGGTTCGGCCAGGCATGCGAGACAGGCCTGGCGCGGGTCCATGCCGGAGCCGATCATCCGTGCGGCGAAGATTAGCAGCCGGGTCGAAGCGACCTCTTCCAGGTCATGCTGATCGAGGCGTCGCAGCGCCTGGCCGAGTCGCACTACCTGGCTGGCCAGGGCCATGTCGACGTTGGCTTCGCGGGCGACGATGCGTTCCTCGTCGGCCACTGTCGGATAATCGAAACGCATCGCCACGAAGCGCTGCCGGGTGCTGGGCTTCATGCCTTTGAGCAGGTTCTGGTAACCGGGGTTGTAAGACACCACCAGCATGAACGACGGCGGCGCCTGGAGCACTTCCCCGGTGCGTTCCAGGTACAGCTGCCGACGATCATCGGCCAGCGGGTGCAACACCACGGCCGTGTCCTGGCGCGCCTCGACCACCTCGTCCAGATAACAGATACCACCCTCGCGCACCGCACGGGTCAACGGCCCGTCCTGCCACCAGGTGCCCTGGGCGCCGATCAGATGCCGGCCCACCAGGTCGGCCGCGCTCAGGTCATCGTGGCAGGCCACGGTGTACAGCGGCAGTTTCAGACGGTGGGCCATGTGCTGGACAAAACGGGTCTTGCCGCATCCGGTCGGCCCCTTGATCAGCACCGGCATGCCGTGGCGCCAGGCCTGTTCGAACAGCGTCGGTTCGTTGTCCTGGGCTTGATAGAAGGGTTCGTCCGGCTGTTGCAGAGGGTGGATTGCGTTCATGGCACGACCTGCTCGGATTAATCGATTGCGCCTCACGCTACGGGGCCCTGCGACAACCTGGCAAGGGCCGCGGCCGGCAAACTTGATCGCCGTCAAGCGGCTGACCACCGGCCTGGGCATAGCCTTGCAACGCACCCAGAAGCTGCGCGCCGAAGGTCAGTTGCAGCGCAGCACGGGTCACGCCTGAGGAGAAATGGAATGCTGATCAGCCACAAAACATCGTCGGCGCTGACGATCACGGCAATGGGGGTCACGGCGCTGTGTGCGGCGTTGGCCGCACCCTACGCTGTCGCCGACCAACCCACCGCGCAAGAGTCACCTCGCCTGGTCAAGACCGAAGGCGCCCCGGACCTGAGCCAGGCCGATTTCGATGCGGCCAAGGAAATCTATTTCCAGCGTTGCGCCGGTTGCCACGGGGTGCTGCGCAAAGGCGCCACCGGCAAACCGCTGACCCCTGACATCACTCAGACGCGCGGCCAGGCCTACCTGGAAGCGCTGATCACTTATGGCTCGGCCGCCGGCATGCCGAACTGGGGCACCTCCAACGCCCTGACCAAAGACCAGATCACGGTCATGGCCAAGTTCATCCAGCACATCCCGCCTACGCCGCCGGAATGGGGCATGGCCGAAACCCTGAAAACCTGGAAAGTACTGGTCAAGCCCGAGGACCGGCCGAGCAAACAACTCAACTCGTTGAACCTGCAGAACCTGTTTTCGGTGACCCTGCGCGACGACGGCAAGATTGCCCTGGTCGACGGCGACAGCAAGCAGATCGTCAAGCTGATCGACACCGGCTACGCGGTGCACATTTCGCGTATCTCCGCATCGGGGCGCTACCTGCTGGTGATCGGTCGCGACGCCAAGATCGACATGATCGACCTGTGGCCGAAGGAGCCGACCAAGGTCGCCGAAATCAAGGTCGGCATCGAAGCCCGCTCGGTGGAAACCTCCAAGTTCAAGGGCTACGAGGACAAGTACACCATTGCCGGTTCGTACTGGCCGCCGCAGTTTACCATCATGGATGGCGAGACCCTGGAGCCCAAGCAGATCGTCTCGACCCGCGGCATGACCGTCGACACCCAGCAGTACCACCCCGAACCGCGGGTCGCGGCAATCATCGCCTCCCATGAATGGCCGGAGTTCATCGTCAACGTCAAGGAAACCGGCAAGGTGATGCTGGTCAATTACCAGGACATCAAGAACCTCACCATCACCAGCATCGACGCCGCGCCGTTCCTCCACGATGGCGGTTGGGACAGCAGCCATCGCTACTTCATGACCGCTGCGAACAACTCCAACAAGGTCGCGGTGATCGACTCCAAGGAACGCAAGCTCACCGCCCTGGTGGACGTCGGCAAGACCCCGCATCCGGGGCGCGGCGCCAACTTCAACCACCCGCTCTACGGACCGGTCTGGGCCACCAGCCACCTGGGCGATGCCGGCGTCTCGCTGATCGGCACCGACCCGGTCAAGCACCCGCAATACGCCTGGAAACAGGTCGGCTCGCTCCAGGGCCAGGGCGGCGGTTCGCTGTTCATCAAGACCCACCCGCAGTCGCGCCACCTGTATGTCGACACCACCCTGAGCCCCGACGCCAAGCTCAGTCAGTCGGTGGCGGTGTTCAACATCGACAAGCTCGACGCCGGCTACACCGTGCTGCCGATTGCCGAGTACGCCGGCATCAAGAAAGGCGCCCTGCGCGTGGTGCAGCCGGAATACAACAAGGCCGGCGACGAGGTCTGGTTCTCGGTCTGGAGCGGCCAGGAAGACGAGTCGGCCCTGGTGGTGATCGACGACAAGACGCTGAAGGTCAAGAACGTGATCAAGGACAAGCGCCTGATCACGCCCACCGGGAAATTCAACGTCTACAACACCCAACACGACATCTATTGAGCCCCATCAATAAGAGGAAAAACCATGAAGCCTATTCTGATCGCGCTGGCCCTGACCGCGGTATCGACCCTGCAACCGGCGTTGGCCGAAGACGGACCGACCTTGTTCAAGAGCAAACCCTGCGCCGCATGCCATTCCATCGACACCAAGGTGGTCGGCCCGGCTCTCAAGGACGTCGCGGCGAAGAACGCCAACGTCCCGGGCGCCCAGGAGGTGCTTGCCAAACACATCAAGGAAGGTACGCAAGGTAATTGGGGACCGATGCCGATGCCGGCCAATCCGGTGACTGAGGAGGAAGCGAAGGTGTTGGCGGCTTGGGTGTTGAGCCTCAAGTAACCCCAGACACAAAACCCTGTGGCGAGGGAGCTTGCTCCCGCCGGGCTGCGAAGCAGCCCCAACAAAGACCTGGCAACTCGTTATATCAGGCAAAAACCAGGGGCTGCTTTGCAGCCCAGCGGGAGCAAGCTCCCTCGCCACAACAGCCATACAGGCGAATTTCAATCAGGAGGACGTCATGGAACGACACAGCGCTGCAACCCTGATGACGCTCCTGCTCCTCAGTTTTTCGGCCGGCGCGCTGGCCACTCCCGACCCGCAGCGCCAAGCCCGACTGCAACACCTGCTGGACCAGGACTGTGGCGCTTGCCACGGCCTGTACCTGACCGGCGGCCTCGGCCCGCCACTGACTCGCCAGGCGTTGTCCGGCAAGTCCCGCGACAGCCTCATCGCCACCGTCACCCTGGGACGGCCCGGCAGCGCCATGCCCGGTTGGGCTCCGCTGCTGGGCGCCGACGACATCCGCTGGTTGGTTGACCGGCTCCTGCAAGGAAAACCCGCCTCATGATCCGTTCCTTCCTGTCCTTGACCGCCGTCGCCCTATTGCTGAGCGGTTGCGCCCAGACACCGCTGCGCGGCACCGGCGACCTTGGCGTGGTGGTGGAGCGTGCCACCGGCAGCCTGCAAATCATCGAGAGCGACACCCGCACCGCCCTGGCCCGCGTCGAAGGCCTGGGCGACCTGTCCCATGCCTCGGTGGTGTTCTCCCGCGATCAACGTTACGCCTATGTGTTCGGCCGCGATGGCGGCCTGAGCAAGGTCGATCTGCTCACGGCGAAAATCGAGCGGCGGATCATTCAGGGCGGCAACAGCATCGGTGGCGCGATCAGCCAGGACGGTGCGCTGATCGCCGTATCCAACTACGAGCCCGGCGGCGTCAAGGTGTTCGATGCCCGGACCTTGGCACAGGTAGCTGACATTCCGGCCACGCCGTTGCCCGACGGCCAGAAGCGCTCGCGGGTGGTCGGCCTGGTGGACGCGCCGGGCCAGCGCTTCGTGTTCAGCCTGTTCGACACCGGTGAGATCTGGACCGCCGATTTCAGCCAGGGCCTCACGCCGCGCATCGAGCGCTTCAGCGCCATCGGCCAGCAACCCTATGACGCGCTGATTACCCCGGACGGGCGCTACTACATGGCCGGCCTGTTCGGTGAAGACGGCATGGCGCAACTCGATCTCTGGCACCCGGAGCGTGGCGTGAAACGTGTGCTCGGCCATTACGGACGCGGCCAGGCCAGACTCCCGGTGTACAAAATGCCCCACCTGGAAGGCTGGGCCCTGGCCGACCAGCACGCCTTCGTACCCGCCGTCGGCCATCACCAGGTGCTGGTGATGGACACCGCCAGCTGGAAGCAGACCGACGCCATCGAGGTCGCCGGGCAACCGGTATTCGTCACCGCACGCCCGGACGGTCGGCAGCTGTGGGTCAACTTCGCCTACCCGGACAACGACCGGGTCCAGGTCATCGACAGCCAGACCCATGCCATTGTCGCCGACCTGCGACCAGGGCCAGCGGTGCTGCACATGGAGTTCACCGCCCGCGGCGACCAGTTATGGTTGTCGGCCCGGGACGGCGGCGAGGTTCAGGTCTGGAACCCGTACCGACTGGAGCGCCTGGGCAGCCTGCCCGCCGCCAGCCCCAGCGGTATTTTCTTCAGCAGTCGTGCGCACAAGCCGGGGTATTGAACATGACCGTCAACTCGCTGGCCCGGCGCCTGATCGATCGATTCCAGCATGGCCTGCCGTTGTGCGCGCAACCCTATCGGGCCATGGCCGAGGCGTTGGGTTGCAGCGAAGCCCAGGTACTCGATTGCCTGCGCCACCTGCAAGTGGCCGGCAGCCTGTCGCGGGTCGGGCCGGTGTTCGAGCACACCCGGGCCGGGGCCAGCACCCTCGCCGCCCTCGCGGTGCCGGAAGAACGCTTGCAGCAAGTCGCGGCACGGGTCAGCCAATACCCGGAGGTCAATCACAACTATGCCCGGGAGCACCGCTACAACTTGTGGTTCGTAGTGACCGGTCCCGACCGCGCCCACCTGGACAGCATCCTCCAGGAACTGGAAAGCGACACCGGCCTCACGCCGCTGGACCTGCCCATGCTGACCGCCTACCGCATCGACCTGGGCTTCGCCCTGGAGACTGCCCCATGACAGACATCTTGAACACGCAACAAGCCTTGCAACTGCGCCGGCAGCTGGAAACCGGCCTGCCGTTGGCATCGCGGCCTTTCCAGGCCCTGGCCGAACAGATCGAGGCCAGCGAACAGCAGGTGCTGGAGCAGGTCCGGCGTTGGCATGAACAAGGCCTGTTTCGCCGCGTCGGGCTGGTGGTCAACCATCGCGCCCTGGGTTTTGCCGCCAACGCGATGCTGGTGCTGGATGTGCCGGATGCGCTGGTGGACGAGGTCGGTCGACGCCTCGGCCAGGCTCCGGGAATCAGCCTTTGCTACCAGCGCCCACGGCGCTTACCCCAGTGGCAGTACAACCTGTTCTGCATGATCCATGGTCGCCAACGTGACCGCGTGGAAGCGCAAGTCCAGGCGCTGCTGGCACAGCATCTGCTGGACGACCTGCCCCACCAGCTACTGTTCAGCACTCACCTGTTCAAGCAATGCGGCGGACGCTTCGCCCCACCCGCGGGAGCCCGCGCCGATGGATGATCTGGACCGCCGCCTGATCAACCGCCTGCAACTGGGCCTGCCGCTGGTGCGTCAGCCGTGGCAGGTATTGGCCGCTGAACTCGGTTGCAGCAGCAGCGAAATGCTCGACCGCCTGCACGAGTTGCTCGTCGACGGCGTGCTCACCCGTTTCGGCCCGATGTTCGACCTCGACCGCCTGGGCGGCGCGTTCACCCTGGCCGCACTGGCAGTGCCCGAAGCGCGCTTCGAGACCGTCGCCGAGCTACTTGGGGATCTGCCCGAAGTGGCCCACAACTATCGCCGCGAGCACACCTGGAACATGTGGTTCGTGCTCGCCTGCGCCAGCGAACAGGCGATCAGCGAAACGTTGTTGCGCATCGAGCGACTGACCGGCCTGGTGCCGCTGAACCTGCCCAAAGAGGAGACCTACCATGTCGGCTTGTACTTCCCGGTCTGACCCGGCGCTGGAGCATCCATCCCTGACCCTGCGCCTGGTGGAGCTGACCCAGGCCGGCCTGCCCCTGCTGGAAGATCCCTGGGCCTGGCTGGCGGAACAACTGGGCTTGAGCGTGGAGTCGACCCTGGACCTGCTCAAGCGCTTGCAGGCCGAAGGCGCGATCCGCCGCATCGCCGCCGTGCCCAACCACTATCGCCTCGGCTACCGGCACAACGGCATGACCGTGTGGGACGTGGCCGACACAGAGATGCCGCGCCTCGGCGCCCTGCTCGGTGCGCAGCCCTTCGTCAGCCATTGCTACCGACGTCCACGCCGGCCCGGTTGGCGTTACAACCTGTTCGCCATGGTCCATGGTCGCAGCCGCGAAGAAATCGACAGTTACCGCGACCACCTGCGCTACCTGCTGGGCGACGCCTGCGTCGCCGACGACATGCTGGTGAGCAGTCGGATCCTGAAGAAAACCGGCCTGCGCCTGGCCACCGTGGGAGCGACGCTTGCTCGCGAAACAGGCGCCTCGGTTTCTGATGGACCGCATCAGCTTCATCGCGGGCAAGCCTTGCTCCTGCCACATGGGGATAAGCCGCGCTGAACCCACACGTCGATCGAAATCGAAGGAGCGTTTCATGTTAAGGATCAGCCATTACCTGCGCGCCCTGGCCGGTCAATGCCCGGCACCGCGCAGCGCACCGCCGGGCAGTAACCGCCCGCCCGTGGTGATCTGGAACCTGCTGCGGCGCTGCAACCTGACCTGCAAGCACTGCTACGCGACCTCGGCTGACAGTCAGTTTCGCGACGAACTGGACACCGACGCCGCGCTGCAAGTCATCGACGACCTGCATGACGCCGGTGTGCGCGTGCTGATCCTGTCCGGCGGCGAACCGTTGCTGCGCGCTGACGTGTTCGAGCTCAGCGCCTATGCCCGTGACAAAGGATTTTTCCTGGCCCTGTCCACCAACGGCACGCTGATCGACGAAGGCAACATCGAGCAGATCGCCGCCGCGCGCTTCGATTACGTGGGCATCAGCATCGATGGCCTGGAAGCGACCCACGATGCGTTCCGCCAGCTCAAGGGCAGTTTCGCCCGCTCCATGGCGGCGATCCGGCTGTGCCGCGAGCATGGAATCCGGGTCGGCTTGCGCACCACCCTCACCCAGCACAATCAAGCCCAGCTCCCACGCTTGCTGGAGCTGATGGATGAATACGACGTGCAGAAGTTCTACCTGTCGCACCTCAACTACAGCGGCCGAGGCAAGCGCAGTCGCAAGCTCGACGCTCGGCAACAGATGAGCCGCGAGGCCATGACCTTGATCTTCGAACGGGCCTGGCGCGATATCGAGCAGGGCCGCGACAGCGATTTCGTCAGTGGCAATAACGACGCCGATGCCATCTTGCTGCTGCAATGGGTCGCGGCCCGCCAACCCGTCCATTACGACGCCCTGGAACAGATGCTCCGGGCCTGGGGCGGCAACGCTTCGGGCAGCGGCATCGCCAACATCGACAACACCGGCGAGGTTCATCCCGATACCTACTGGTGGCAGCACTCGGTGGGCAACGTGCGCCGCACGCCGTTCAAGACCCTCTGGTGCGACCGTCCCGACGCCCTGCTTTTGCAACTGCGCGAACACCCACGCGCGGTCGGGGGCCGCTGCGGTCAATGCCGCTGGCTGGAGATCTGTAACGGCAACACCCGCACCCGCGCCTGGGCCGACGGCGACCTGTGGGGCCAAGACCCCGGCTGCCATCTGAGCGATGAGGAAATCGGCCTGGATTCGATCCCCAGCATTGCACTGCCCTGAACCGATACACCGTCGGCGAACCTGATACCGAACCAAGGAAGTCCCATGCCAGCCCCCTTCGTCTTACCCGCAGCCCTGCAATCGCCCTTCAGACCGGGGGAAGTCGCCCTGGTCGGCGCCGGCCCCGGTGATCCGGGCCTGCTGACCTTGCGTGCCTGGAGCTTGTTGTCGCAGGCCGACGCGGTGGTCTACGACCGTTTGATCAGCCCGCAACTGCTGGGCCTGATCCCGTTGTCCTGCGCCCGGCACTACGTAGGCAAGGCCGCCGGCTGTCACAGCCTGCCCCAGCCGCAGATCAACGAACTGCTGGCCGAATTGGCGGGCCAGGGTCAACGGGTGGTGCGGCTCAAGGGTGGCGACCCGTTCATTTTCGGCCGAGGTGCCGAAGAACTGGAATACCTGCTGGCGCGCGGCATCGATTGCCAGGTGGTGCCGGGGATTACTGCCGCAGCCGGTTGCAGCACCTACGCCGGCATTCCCCTGACGCATCGCGACCTGGTCAACTCCTGTCGCTTCATTACCGGTCACCTGCAACGCGATGGTGAGTTGAACCTGCCCTGGCAAAGCCTGGCAGATGACAGCCAGACCCTGGTGTTCTACATGGGCCTGTCGAACCTGGGCACCATCGCCACGCGGCTGATGCAAGCCGGCCTGGCACCAGACACCCCGGCCGCCCTGATCAGCAACGGCACGCGCCCGGACCAGCAGGTACTGCGTGGCACGCTCCAAGAGCTGCCGACGATGGCCCTGGCGTGCGCCGAAGGCCTGCCCACCTTGACGGTGATCGGCAAGGTGGTGGATTTATTCGCCCGGCAACCGCTGCAACATCCGGCGCGTCTTCTCCCTGCCCCGCAATCGAGCCTGCCGAAGGTGGCACTGTGAGGGGCTGGTGGCTGGTGCCGTTGCTGTGGCTCGGCAGTGCCCACGGCGTTGCCGCGCCCCCGGCGGACCAGGCGTTGGCCGAGCGCAACTACCAGCAACACTGCCAGCAGTGTCACGGGGTCAACCGCATCGGCGGCACCGGCCCCGCCCTGTTGCCCCAGAGCCTGAGCCGGATCAAACCCGACGAGATCCGTCAGGTGATTGAGCATGGGCGTCCAGCCAGTCAGATGGCGGCGTTCGGCGAGTTGCTCGATGCCGCGCAGATCGATGGCTTGACGCAATATCTCCAGCGTCCACCCGCCGTCGAACCCAGCTGGAGCGAGGATGACATTCGCCACAGCCATCGCGTGCTGGCGGATCTCGCCAGCCTGCCGGACAAACCCCAGCACCACGCCGACCCGCTGAACCTGTTCGTGGTGGTGGAAGCTGGCGATCATCACATCGATATCGTCGACGGCGACCGTTTCGAAGTGCTGGCGCGTTTCGCCTCGCACTTTGCCGTGCACGGCGGGCCGAAGTTTTCGCCGGATGGGCGCTTCGTCTACGTCGCCTCCCGGGACGGCTGGATAAGCCTGTATGACCTGCACAATCTCAAGCTGATCGCCGAAATACGGGCCGGGCTCAACACGCGCAACCTGGCAGTGAGCAAGGACGGACGCTGGGTACTGGTGGGTAACTACCTGCCCGGTAGCCTGACGGTGCTCGATGGGCGGGATCTGTCACTGGTCAAGACCATCGCCACCCTGGGTCGTGACGGCCAGGCCTCGCGGGTCAGCGCGGTCTATACCGCACCGCCGCGCAACAGTTTCATCGTCGCATTGAAGGACGTGAAAGAAGTCTGGGAATTGCCGACCGGCCCGAACCCGGACTTCGTGCCGAGGCGTATCGAGGCCGAGGACTATCTGGATGACTTTTCCTTTTCGCCCGATTACCGGCAACTGCTCGCCACCTCGCGCAAGGCCCAGGGTGGCCAGGTGATCGACCTCGACAATGGCCGAGTGGTAACCGACATCGCGTTGCCGGGCATGCCTCACCTGGGCTCGGGTACCTACTGGAAGCGCGACGGGCACTGGATATTCGCCACGCCGAATATCAGCAAGGGGCTGATCTCGGTCATTGATTTCGATAGCTGGAAAGTCATCAGGCAGATCCCGACCCTGGGGCCGGGGTTCTTCCTGCGCAGCCACGTCAACTCGCGCTACGCCTGGACCGATGTGTTCTTCGGCCCGGACAACGATGCGATTCACCTGATCGACAAGCAGACCCTGGAAATCGCCCACACCCTGCGCCCGATGCCCGGAAAAACCGCCGCCCATGTCGAATTCACCCGCGACGGTCGTTATCTGCTGCTGAGCATCTGGGCCACCGACGGTGCGCTGATCGTCTACGACAGCGACACCCTCCAGGAGATCAAGCGCTTGCCGATGAACAAGCCTTCGGGCAAGTACAACGTGGGGAACAAGATCGAGTTTGCCGAGGGGACTTCGCACTAACCGGCCGCTCTGGGGGGCCTGCTGCGCAGGCCAGCGGGAGCAAGCTCCCTCGCCACGGGTGTACTGCTGAGGGAGGCAGTACTTCGGGGCTAACGCTGACCACTGTGGGAGCGGGCTTGCTCGCGAATGCGGTAGATCAGTCTGCACAGATATTGGATGCAATGGCCCTTTCGCGAGCAAGCCCACTCCCACACGTTACGGATGCAACGAGGCTCTTGTGGCGAGGGAGCTTGCTCCCGCTGGGCTGCGCAGCAGCCCCCAAAACCAGGCGACCCGGTCGATCACCAGGTCAACACCGCCCCCACCGCAAAGGTATCGGTGTCTTCGTTCTGCGCACTGCTATCGTGGCCGTTGATTTCGAACTGGTTGTACTCCGCCACGAGCTTGAGGTTGTCGTTGATGTCATGGAACAGCGCAATGCCGCGGGTTTCGTAATCGGCGCCGCTGCCCACCACGCCGTTGCCGTCGTCGTCGGTCTTGCCGTAGGACAGCGCCAGGCGGTTCTTGCCCAGTTTGTAGGAACCCTGCAACAGGTAGCCCTTGCTGTCGACGTTGCGCAAAGTGGCCTCACCGGCATTGTTGGTGAAGAACGGATTGATGCCCTTGGCCTGGAAGCCCGAGCCTGTCAGCGACAAGCCGCCCATCTTGGCCTGTACACCGTAGCCCAGGCCTTTGGAGGTGACCGACTCGACCGTCGAGTCGGTGTTGTCCGAGGTCTGGTAGCTGCCGTTGAGCCAGCTGTAGATCTTCGCCCCGCCCAGGTCGAACTGGTAGGTGATCTCGCTCTCGGTGCGCGGATTCTCCTGGTAGGCCTTGCCGGTAGCGCTGTTATCGTTGGTGTCCACCGGGTCCATGATCCCCACCGCGACCCGTAGGCCATCCATCACCGGGGTGCGGTAGGTGATCTGCGAGGTCGGGAACGGGTACGGATAACCGCTGCCGATGTTGCCGAACGAAACCCCGCCACCGTCCACCAGGCCCAGGGAGTCACTGACCTGACCATAGCCGGCGAGCAGTTCGTCCAAAAGGATGTTGGAACGGGCGAACAGGCCGAAGTCCTTGCCGACCAGTACCTCGCCCCATTCCGGATTGGCAACGGTGCCGTAGAACTGCCGCACATCGATGGCGGTGTCGGTGCCGTTGGTCTCGCTGTCATTGATGGTGACCCAGAACGAGGCACGGGCACCGAGCTTGAGGTCGTCAACCTGCTTGCCCATGTTGAAACCCAGGTAATTGGGCAGGAACCCCATCTTGACCCGCGCCTGCCGCCGGTCGTACTGCTCCCCGGCCCGGTCCACGTCGCTGTTGACGTAGAAGGCGTTGACGTAGCCGTCGGTGGAAAAGGTGGTCTGGTCTTTGTCGTACAACATGATCTCCGCCTGGGCCCAAGGCGCCAGGCCGAGGGACGAAAGACTGGCGATGACCGCAGGCAACAGACGGTGGCGGGTATTTTTATTGTTGTGCATGGCGCGCTCCGCGACGTGGGACAGGATGTCGGAAGCGATTATCGAAAGGCGACGGGCAGCGCCATACGCTGCCTTTGAGGCAATTGGCGAGTGCTTTGGTGGCGCGGGTGTGGCGCGGCAGTTTGGGTGTAAGACTGCGGAATTCGCAGAAGCAATACTTCGGGCCCAACCCTATCCACAATCTGGGAAGTCCGGAGATGTGGGAGCGAGCCTGCTCGCGATTGCGGTGTGTCAGCTCATATCGATATGACTGTTCCACCGCAATCGCGAGCAGGCTCGCTCCCACAGGACTGATGTCCACCCGATAATCCGTGGCGAGGGAGCTTGCTCCCGCTATTGCGGTGTGTCAGCACATATCGATATGACTGTTCCACCGCAATCGCGAGCAAGCTCGCTCCCACAGGACTGATGTCCACCCGATAATCCGTGGCGAGGGAGCTTGCTCCCGCTATTGCGGTGTATCAGCACATATCAATATGACTGTTTCACCGCAATCGCGAGCAAGCTCGCTCCCACAGGACTGATGTCCACCCGATAATCCGTGGCGAGGGAGCTTGCTCCCGCTGGCCTGCGCAGCAGGCCCCGTCAACCCGGACTCAGAACCGCGGCTTGACGGTTTTCCACTCCGGTCGGTAACGCTGCATCTGCCGCACGTCATCGCGCTGGCGGATGCCGCAGCTGAGAAACTGGTCATGCAGCTTGCCCAGCTGATCGCGATCCAGCTCCAACCCGAGGCCCGGCGCCCGGGTGATCTTCACACAGCCCTCGACAATCGGCAGCTTGCCACCCTTGATCACTTCTTCATCCGGCTCCTGCCAGGGGTAGTGAGTGTCGCAGGCGTAATCCAGGTTCGGCACCGCCGCCGCCACGTGGGCCATGGCCATGAGGCTGATGCCCAGGTGCGAGTTCGAATGCATCGACACCCCCAGGCCGAACGTGCCGCACATTTTCGCCAGGGCCTGAGTGTCCCGAAGCCCGCCCCAGTAGTGGTGATCGGCCAAGACAATCTGCACACTGTCCAGCGCCACGCTACGACGGAACTCATCGAAATCGGTGACCACCATGTTGGTCGCCAACGGCAGGCCGGTGCGTTTGTGCAACTCGGCCATGCCTTCCAACCCCGGCGTCGGGTCTTCGTAATATTGCAGGTCATCGCCGAGCAACTCGGCCATGCGGATCGAGGTTTCCAGCGACCAGTTGGCATTCGGGTCGATGCGCAGCGGGTAGCCTGGGAATGCTTGTTTCAAGGCCTTGATGCAGGCGACTTCATGCTCGGGTTCAAGCGCACCGGCCTTGAGCTTGATGCTCTTGAAGCCGTAGTCGCGGATCATTCGCCGGGCCTGGGCAACGATCTGCTGTTCACTGAGCGCCTCGCCCCAGTTGTCCGCCGGGTACGGCGAATCGATGTGCTCTGCATATTTGAAAAACAGGTAGGCACTGAACGGAATCTCGTCACGAATCGCACCGCCCAGCAGGTCCACCAACGGCACGTTCAAGTAGTGGGCCTGAAGATCCAGGCACGCCACTTCAAATGCCGAATAGGCATTGCTCACCGCCTTGCTGGCATGGGAACCGGGCGCCAGTTCGGCCCCGGCGACACTGGCCGGGCGCTGTGCCGCGACCGTGGCCTGGACGATAGCGCGCAGTTGGTTGAGGTTGAACGGATCCAGGCCGATCAACCGTTCCTGAAGCTGCTGCTGGATCGCCAGGGCCGGCGCATCGCCATAGCTCTCCCCCAGGCCGATATAACCGTTGTCGCTCTCGATCTCGATGATCGAGCGCAGCGCGTACGGCTCATGAATGCCGCTGGCGTTGAGCAACGGTGGATCGCGAAAGGCGATGGGTGTGACAGTGACGCGTTTGATCTTCATACAGCGGCTCCCGATGGGCCAGGGTTCAAGGCTTGGGGTTTATCCTGTGGCTCGGCCTGGGCCACGGTGTCGGGCCGGCCGGACAGCGAATCCGGGGTGTCGCGCTTGGGTGTGGTGCGGGCGAAAAAGATCACCACGGCGGCGACCAGCGAGGTGAGGGCCAACCCATACAAGCCACCCTCGATGGATCCGGTGGTCTGCTCCAGGAAACCGAACGTCGTCGGCGCGACGAAGCCGCCAAGGTTGCCGATGGAGTTGATCAGCGCGATCACCGCCGCCGCGATCCGGGCATCCAGGTACGCCTGGGGAATCGGCCAGAACAACGCCGAGGCCGCCTTGAAGCCGATCGCCGCAAAACAGATCGCCACGAAGGCAAAGACCGGCCCGCCGGTGGTGGAGATGAACATGCCGAGCGCGGCAATGATCAGCGTCAGCGCGACCCAGGCCTGCTGGAACTTCCACTTGCCGGCCAACGCCGCGAAGCCATACATCGCCACGATGGAAATGATCCACGGAATGGAATTGAGCAAGCCGACCTGGAAGTCTCCCAGGTTGCCCATTTTCTTGATCATGCTCGGCAGCCAGAACGTGGCACCGTAGATGGTCAAGGCGATGGAAAAGTAGATGAAGCAGAACAGCACGATCTGTCGGTCGGCCAGTAACTTGAACACCGAGGGCTTGATCACCTGGGCGGCCTCCCGCGCCCGTTGTTCCTCGGCAATTGCGGCGATCAGGACGCTCTTCTCTTCGGTACTCAGCCATTTGGCCTGGCTGGGATGCGATTGCAGCCAGAACCAGACAAACCCACAGAGCACGATGGAGGCGAAGCCTTCGATCAGGAACATCCACTGCCAGCCGTGCAGCCCGGCCCCGCTGATGTGCAGCAAGGCGCCGGACACCGGACCGGAAATCACCGAGGCGATGGCCGAGCCACTCAGGAAGATCGCCATCGCCTTGCCGCGCTCGTTGGCCGGCAACCATTGGGTGAAGTAGTAGATGATCCCGGGAAAGAACCCCGCCTCCGCCGCGCCTAGGATAAAACGCAGCACATAAAAACTGGTTTCGCCGCGCACGAAGGCCATCGCCATCGCCGCCGCGCCCCAGGTGAACATGATCCGCGTCAGCCAGGCGCGGGCGCCATAGCGTTGCAACAGCATGTTGGACGGTACTTCGAACAGCGCGTAGCCGACGAAGAACAGCCCGGCGCCGAGCCCATAGGCCGCGGCGCCGATGCCCAGGTCGGTTTCCAGGTGGCTGCGCACGAAGCCGATGTTGACCCGGTCGATGTAGTTGACGATGAACATCACCACTACCAGTGGCAGTACATGACGTTTCACCTTGGCCGCCGCCAGTGCCAGGGTGCTGGCCTGCGTGGAGTCCGGTACGTTGTTCAAGGGTGCCTCCCGATCATTGTTTTTGTGGGGAACGGGACGATGATGGACGCGGTGGATTGTTCCCGTCTAATCTAACTTGGCACTTGATTGATACCTGGAATGAATCAATGTTTGAACTGGCCCAACTGCGCTGCTTTACCACGGTGGCGACCGAACTCAACTTCCGGCGCGCCGCCGAACGATTGAACATGACCCAGCCACCGCTGAGCCGACAGATCCAATTGCTGGAACATCACCTGGGCGTCGAACTGTTCACCCGCAGCACCCGCAGCGTCGCACTCACCGCCGCCGGCCGGGCGTTTTTCATCGAGGCGCAGAACCTGCTGCAACAGGCGCAACAAGCCGCCGTGGCCGCCCGGCGCTTCGCCCAGGGCGATATCGGCTCGGTCACCATCAGTTTTGTCGGCAGCGCGGTGTATGAATTCTTGCCCAAGGTGATTGCCGAGGCGCGGCTGAAGCAGCCGCAGGTCAAGATCGTCCTGGCGGAAATGAACACCTACCAGCAGCACGAAGCCTTGCGGGCCCGGCGTATCGACCTGGGGATCGTGCGCTCACCGCTGTTGGAAACCGGCTACGCCACCGAGTGCCTGGTGCGCGAGCCTTTCGTGCTGGCGGTCCCGGCCGGACATCCGCTGGCGACTGCCGACACGGTGAGCGTCCAGGACCTGGATGCCCAGCCGTTCCTGATGTATTCGCACTCTGCCTACCCACCCTTCAACGAACTGCTCACCGGCACGCTCCGCTCGGCCCGGGTCGCGCCGCAATACGTGCAGTGGCTGGGGTCCTCGCTGACGATCCTGGCGCTGGTCAACGCCGGCATGGGCTTGGCGTTGGTGCCCCGGTGCGCCACCAGCGTGGTGTTCAAGCAAGTGGTATTCCGCGAGATCGACCTGGGCGAAGGGGTCCAGAGCGAATTGCACCTGGTGTGGCGCGAGGACAACGATAACCCGGCGTTTACCATGTTGCTGGAGGGAATTCGGGGGGCGGTTCGGGAGGGACTGTGAGCCGACGCGGCCCCGTGGCGAGGGAGCTTGCTCCCGCTGGGCTGCGAAGTGGCCCCCAGAGTTTTCCTGACACACCGGGTCGCCTGGGCGTTGTTGGGGCTGCTATGCAGCCCAGCGGGAGCAAGCTCCCTCGCCACAGAGGCACCCTGCGTTTCTCCAATTGGGTTGCTTAGCAGGATTTAATTGGAGCATCAGATATTCCCGTTGTCCTCTTCTGGTTGTACGATGACCGACGAGCATGCAGCGCTCGCCCTTCTCCGATACCAACAAAAACAAGGATCCCCATGAAGAAGACTACACTCGCCATCAGCTTCCTGTGCCTGTTCAGCGGCTACGCAGCAGCGGCCGCTCCATCCGCCGAGCAAGAGGTGGCCCAGGCCGTCGATCATCTGACCCAGGCCATGCTGCACAAGGACATCCCCCAGCTCCAGGCTCTTGCCGCCGAGAACCTGACCTACGGGCACTCCAGCGGCAATATCCAGGACAAGAAGGCCTTCATCGCCGACATCGAGACCGGTAGGAGCGCGTTCAAGACCCTGGAGATGCAGAACCAGAAGATCACCTTGTCCGGGGACACAGCCCTAGTGCGCAATCATTTCTCGGCGCAGGCGCTTAAAGGCACAGAGGTGGTGCCGACGGAAATCGAGAACTTCCAGATCTGGCAGAAGCAGAAGGATGGGAAATGGTTGTTGATTGGGCGTCAGGCGTTTCGGTTCTAATATTAATACGGTTGTAGGAAACGCTTTGAAGAAAGTATGTAGGTCTATTACAGGTCTATATCGCGATTCAGGGTCACATCAGAGAGAGGCCAAGCTTGATTATAAGGTCATGACTTGGCCTACTCCGGCGGATAATGCGAACAATCAGGCAACATGAAGTCAATCCCAGATCTTCACTGAGCCGAGGGACGAAGCATAGCCAAACAGAATATCTAGCAATCCACTGCTGTCAAAAAACTATAAAAAACTGTCGACTCTTACAGTGCCCACCACGATGCAAACTGAAAACAATAGACTCTTCTATCCTTGGAGAGCGCGGTCATGAGCATCACTGCAGACACTTTTAAAAATCATAAATCCGGAGACAAAATATTAATTTATGTCAATGGCTCTAAGATCGAGGGCTACTTCGAATCGGTTTCTGAAGGGCGGATAAACTATGAGGATATGAACTTCAGGAAAAAATCACATGCTCTCTCGGAGCTTTCCGACCCTCCACCTGCATCCTCCTCTCCGTATCACCCTCTCAACCAATAAAAGCCTATCAAGAGCATACGAGCCTGACCGCGAGACCAGGCTCAACTACCTCAGAGATTTTTTTCATCTGGCCTCTTCCGTCAATCCCCGGCCCACTGTTCACGGTGCTGCAACAGGAAATCCACAAATGCCCGCACCCGTTGCGGCACATAGCGGCCGTGTGGATACAGCAATGTAAAAGGCCGTGAACGTCCGCCGAATGGCTGCAAGACTTCAACCAACCGACCGTCTGCCAGTTCCTGTTCGACGATGAATCGATAGGTCTGGAACAACCCTGCCCCATGCTTGGCCAGCGTCACCCCGCCCAGTACATCGTCCGAACAGCTGTAGTTGCCCTGGGCGAAAACCTCCCGTTCCTTGCCATCTACATTGAACAGCCAGGAAATCCGCCGCCCGCTGCTGGGCAATTCGAACTGGATGCATTCATGATCGCCGAGGTCTTCAACGGTCTGCGGCGTACCGGCTTTGCGCAGGTAATCCGCAGATGCGACCACGACCAGTCTGGCGTCCTCCAGCAGGCGGGCGATCATCGAAGAGTCCGGCTGTGCCCGCACACGAATCGCCAGGTCGTAGCCTTCTGCGACGAAATCGATGTTTCGGTTGCTCAAGTGGATATCCACGCTTACCTGCGGGTACAGCGCACGAAACGCCGGCAGCAATGGCAGGATCCGGTGATGACCGTAGGTGGTGGGCAAGCTGATGCGCAGTTGCCCCGACGGCACCGATTGCGCGCCCATCATTTCCTGTTGCGCCTCGACCAGTTGCGTCAGCGCCTGGCGGCACTGTTCGAAATAGGTCTTGCCGGCGTCCGTCAGGCGGATGCTGCGGGTGGTTCGCACAAACAACCGCGAGCCCAGGCGCTCTTCCAGGCGGAAGATCGAACGGCTCACTGCCGCCGGTGTGACACCCGCCACCTGCGCCGCTGCGGTGAAGCTGCCCGCCTCTGCTGCCAGGCAGAACAGTTCTATGCTGCCCAATTGCAAATCTTCGAAGTGCCGCTTCATGATTCGTTACACCGCGTATCAACTGAATATGCCCACCGCCTGTTTATCAGTCGGCGGCGTATAAATACAGTGGCCTTCGGTTGCGCAGGAATCTTCCTGCGCTCATCTCTCATCAGCAGGAGTGCAACATGCCATTCGTCAACGTGCGGATTACCCGCGACGGCGTCACCCGCGAACAGAAAGCCCAGGTAATCTCGGAGATCACCGAGACCCTCCAGCGCGTGCTGGGCAAGGATCCGCACCTGACCCATATCGTGATCGAGGAAGTCGATACCGATAACTGGGGCTATGCGGGAATGACGACCACGGAATATCGAAGTCTTCCCAAAGAGTGAGGGTGTTGCTTTCCAGGCCCGGTCCAGATGACCGGGCTTTTTTCTGCCTGGCGCAAGCCCTCTGTGGGAGCGACCCTGCTCGCGATAGCGGCACATCAGTCAATACAGCTTCGGCTGGCCCACCGTTATCGCGAGCAAGCTCGCTCCCACAGTTAAACAGCGTGTGGCTCATCGATTAATTACACCACGTATCAACTCAAGTACCAGAAGCTCCATTTATCAAATCCAGGCGCAGCAATAACCTGATCCCAACCAGCGCCTCTCCCGGCGCCGCGGTTCAACCAATGTGATCAGGAGTCGAATCATGAGCAAGAAAACCGTCATCATCACCGGCGCTTCCAGTGGCATCGGCCTGGGTCTGGTCAAGGCGTTCCTGGACCGGGGCTACAACGTGGTGGGCAACGCACGTTCCCAGTCCGGGCTGGACCAGACCGCGGCACAACTCGGTCATCCGGCCGGTTTCATCGGGGTGGCCGGCGATATTGCCGCACCGGCGACTTCCACCGCGCTCATCGGCAAAGCCATCGAGGCGTTCGGCTCGGTCGACGGGCTGGTGAACAATGCCGGGTTCTTCCTGCCCAAACCCTTCGTCGAATACAGCCCGCAGGACCTCGAGTCGTTGCTGGACACCAACCTCAAGGGGCTCGTCTATGCCAGCCAGGCGGCGGCCGCGCACATGATCAGTCGTCGTGAGGGTTTCATCATCAACATCTCCGCCTCGGTAGCATTGCAGCCGAACATCCAGGTGCCGGCAGCGCTGCCGGTGTTGATCAAGGGCGGCGTCAACCAGATGACCCGCGCTTTGGCCCTTGAACTGTCGCCGCATAACATCAAAGTCAACGCCGTGGCACCGGGCATCATTGATACGCCGATGCATGACCCAGCCCACCGCGAATTTCTCAACAACCTGGCCCCGGCCGGCCGCGTCGGCACCATCGCCGAAATCGCCGAGGCCGTGCTGTACCTCGCCGGCGCAGACTTCACCACCGGCGCGATCCTGCCGGTGGACGGCGGGATGAGCACCGGTAAGTGGTAGAAAAAGCTCTGGGAACGAGCCTGCTCGCGATGGGGTCCGGCCAGTCAGCCTCTTATTGACTGACCCGGCGCCATCGCGAGCAAGCTCGCTCCCACAGGATTGTGTTGCTTCAGAGGGTGTAGGAGATCCCGGCCTGTACGGTCCGTGGTGCGCCTGGGTAGGCGTAGACGTTGCCGAACGCGCCTTCTTCGTAGTCGGCATCGAACAGGTTTTTCAGGTCCAGGTTCAGGCGGATCCGCTCGTTGACCTTGTAGTAGCCGAGCAGGTCGACGACGGTGTAGCTGTCCATGGAGAACGCGTTCGCTGCTGTCTGGCCGGCGCGTTCGCCAACGTATTTGGCGCCCACGCCAAGCCCCAGGCCCTTGAGGCCGCCATCCTGGAATTCATAGACATTGAGCAGACTGAAGCTGTGCTCGGGGACGTTGAGCAGACGGGTGCCGGACGGGATGTTGGCGTCCTTGGTCACCTCGGCGTCGACATAGGCATAGCCGCCGATCATCCGCCATTCCGGCGTCAGGTTGCCCGCGACGTTCAAGTCGAAGCCACGGCTGCGCACTTCGCCAGCGGCCACGCTGAAGGTCGAGTCCACCGGGTCGGTGGTCAGTACGTTGCGTTTTTCGATCTGGTACACCGCGGCATCCACGCTCAGCTGACGGTCCAGCGCTTCCCACTTGACGCCCACCTCGTAGGACTTGCCCTCCTCCGGCTTGAACCCACCGCCTTGGCGACTCGCACCGTTGTTGGGCTTGAACGAGCGTGCGGTGTTGGCGTAGACCGCCACGGTATCGGTCAGGTCGTACAGCACACCCAGCCGAGGCGTGACGGCATGGTCGGTGACTTCCCAGTTGCGGCTACCGGGCGGGTTCTGCGGGACGAAACTCTCGTACTCATGCTCGAACCGCTCGAAGCGCGCACCCGCCAGCAATTTCAGGCGCTCGGTGAGTGCCACCTGGTCCTGGATGAACACGCCGAAGGTCTTGAGGTTTTCCTGATCGTCGGTCGGCGTGCGGGTCAACGCCGGGCGCGGCTGGCCGTACACCGGGTCGAAGATGTCGATCGGGTAGGCACCGGCGCCTGCGGCAGAGCGCCGGATGATGGACTGGTAGTCGTAGTCTTCATACTCGACGCCGGTCAGCAGCGTGTGTTCGAAGCCGCCCGTGGAAAAATGCCCGGTGAGGTTGAGCTGGTAGTCGCGGTCGGTCCATTCCAGTTTGCGGTAGTTGAAGTTGCGGCCCAGGGTCCGGCCATCGGCGCCGATGCCGTTGCCTTCGACGGCATTGCCCTGCAACGTGCCGTCGAGCCACTGGGTGCCGCCGGCCAGGGTCCAGTCGTCGTTGAGCATGTGCTCGAACCGCACCTGCAGCATGGTGTTGTCGTTGTGCAGCTTGCCAGCGTCTTTCTCGCCGAAGAATGTGTCGCGCGAGGCGGTCCCGCGCTGGCCGGCGTAATGGGTCAGGCCACGGTCCAGCGGCGCATTGTTGCGCATGAAATCGCCTTCGAAGGTCAGTCGCGTGGTGTCGTTGACCTGCCAGCTGACCACCGGTGCGATGCCGTAACGCTCAGTCTCGACATGGTCGCGGAAGGTATCGCCGCCCTCGCCCACCACGTTCAGCCGGTAAGCCAGGTTGCCTTGTTCATCCAGCGGGCCCGACGCATCCAGCGTGCCACGGCGCATACCCTGGTCGCTGAGCTGGCTGCCCAGGGTCACCATGCGCTCGGCCAAGGGTTGCTTGGACACCACATTGAATGTACCGCCCGGGTCGCCGCGGCCATACAGCATGGTTGCCGGGCCCCGCAGCACTTCCAGGCGCTCGATGGTGTTGGCGTCCGGCATGTTCGGGTAACCCCGGTTGATCGGGAAGCCGTTGCGATAGAACTCGCCGGTGGTGAACCCGCGCACGGTGAAGGTCGTCAGGCCCTGGCCGCCGAAGTTGTTTGCCCGGCCCACCCCACCGGCGTAGTCCAGGGCGTCCTGCAAGCGCGTGGCGCCGAGGTCTTCGACGACGTCGCGGGAGACCACGGAGATCGATTGCGGGGTCTCATGGATCGCGGTGTCCGTCCGGGTGGCGCTGGCAGAACGGGTCGCGTGATAACCCTTGACCGGGCCCTGTGCGTTTTCGTAGTCGGCGCTGCCAACAATGTCGGTGGCCTGCAGTTCGAGGGTCGCCGGGTGGGCGACGATAGGCTCGTCTGCCCAGGTGGAGATGGAATAAGCCTGAAGCACACACAGTGAAACGAGAATCCGACGCATCGACACACAATCCCGATCAAAAATGCCGCCATCGCTGGCAGCAGACAAAAATGTGTCGCGAAAGATACAGCAACTCATTCTTGTTTGATATGGATTCCCATTAACACAACGTAATGGATTCCTCCTCAATGCGCTGGAAGAACGTCTGCGCCCGCACATCCTGGGTGTAGGCTACGTTCAGCCGCAGCCAGTCGCAGGCCTCCCCCTCTGGCAGGAACGCCGACCCCTGTGAGAGCTGGATGTGCAGGTCGCGGGCGATCTGTTGCACCCGTTGCGAATCCAGCCATCGGGGCCTGGCCCATATGAACAGGCCGCCCACGGGCTCGGCAAACACTTCCCAGTACCTCGGATCAAGCTGACGCAGCGTGCTCGCCATCTGCTTGTTCACGCGTTGGCGCAGGCGCTGGAGCAGTTTGCGATAAGCACCGTTCGCCAGCAGCGTCGCCACCACATTTTCCGCGAGCAACGAGCAACCGATGCCGGTCACCATCTTCACTTCGGCCAACCGGTTGATGATCTCGGGCCGGGCAACCACATAGCCGATGCGCAGCGAACTGGACAGGGTCTTGGAAAAACTCGCCAGGTAGATCACCCGGTCCAAGGCATCCAGCGACGCCAGGCGGGCTGTCGGGCCGTTCTGGAAATCGGCGTAGATGTCGTCCTCGATAATGCGAAAGTCATGGGCGGTGGCCAGCTGCAGCAGACGATACGCCACGCTGGGCGCCAGGCTGGTGCCGGTGGGGTTCTGGTACATGCTGTTGATGAAGAAATACGCAGGCTTGTGTCGGCCCAGCAGCTGCTCCAGGTGGGCGATGTCCGGGCCTTGCGCAGTCCTTGGCACCGCCAGGGTCCTGACCCCGTGCAACTTCAGCAGATTGAACAGGTTGTAGTAACCGGGGCTTTCCACCAGCACCAGGTCACCGGGTTTGAGCAGCGTGCGCACCAGCAAATCCAGCCCGTGACTGGCGCCCTGGGTGGTGAGGATTTGTCCCGGGTCGACGTGAATGTCGATCAGGCCCAGGCGTTTCTGGATGTGCAGGCGCAACGGGGCTGAGCCCAACGGTGTGCTGTAGTTGAACAGCGCCTGGCTGTCGCTGCGCACGACCTGGCGGATCGCCTGGCCCAGGTCGGCATCGTCGCGCCACGCATCGGACAGCCAGCCACACCCCAGCTTGAGCTGCGTCGAGGCGCTGTCGAACAGTCGCCACGCCGGGTTATCCGCCTGGCTTTCAGGCTCTGTCAGCGCGCACGTCTGCCGGGCGACGAAGAAGCCCGCGCCGTGCCGGGATTCCAGCACGCCACTGGCAACCAGATGATCGTAAGCCTTGATCACGCTCGACAGGCTCAGATTGTTTTCCCGCGCCAACTGGCGGATCGAGGGCATCCGCGCACCGGGGCGAATGCCATGGGTGGTGATCCACTCCGAGAGTTGATTCACCAGTTGGTGGATCAGGGGTTCAGCCACGTTACGCTCAATCTTCAGATCCACGACAGGCTCGCAAGTGTTCTCGAATTTCGAGCGAACAGTTAAGCATAAAAGGCCCGGTTCTGTTCCTTGTTTGCAAGACGCCCGCCAGAGATAGTCCGGGCACTTCACTTGACTCAAGGAACACCTTTGGACACCCAGCAAAAACACTCGTGGGGACTGGCTTTCGGCCTGTGCCTGATCACCCTGGCGGTCAACCTGCAAGCGCCGCTCTACACCACCTACGCGCAATTGTCCGGCTACGGTGCCGGAGCCACGGCGGTGGCGTTTTCCGGGTATGTGCTCGGTGTGCTGCCAGTACTGCTGGCCTTCGGCGGGCTGGCTGATCGGGTCGGACGCAAGCCGCTGATCCTGGTGGCGCTCGCACTCTCGATGCTGGCGACCGTCGTTACGCTGCTCTGGCCCGGCCTGGAAGCACTGGGCCTGGCGCGGCTGATGATGGGCGTCGGGACCGGGCTGGCCTCGGCGACCTCGACCGCGTACATGACGGAACTCATGGCCAGCGGCGACACGCGCTCGCCGGCCAACCGGGTAACCGCCAGTACATCCTTGGGATTTGGCCTCGGCGCGGCGTTGACCAGCCTGTTCCTGTCCGTTCATCACAGCGTTACGCCCGGCAGTTTCTGGCTGCAACTGGTGCTGGCGGCCACGGCGATGATCGTGGTCTGGCGGTTGCCGGATCCTGCCATGAAAATCCGCCATGCGCCGCTGTTGCGCTTGCCGCTGTTTCCGACAGGCAGCCTGCCCTACAGTTTTTCCATGCTGCTGGCCTGGGCCACTTCGGGGCTGGTGATCGCCATCCTGCCGTCGGTGCTGGCGACGCACGGTTTGCAGGGTTGGTCCGGCCTGTCGACCTTCACCGTGATCAGTTGCGGATTGCTGTTCCAGCCGTGGGTACGTCGCCTGCATCCGGCTCGGGCCACCGTCCTGGGGTTGCTGGTCCTGCCGCTGAGCTACGCGCTACTGGCCTGGGGCGCCAGCGTCGGCTCACTGGCCGCCGTACTGCTCGGTGCCCTGGGAGCCAGCAGCGCCTGTTACGGCTTTCTTTACCTGGGCGGGTTATCGGCGATCACCGCCATGGCCGGCACGGAAAAGGCCCGGGTCAGCGCCGGATTCTTCCTGTTCGCGTATGTCGGGTTCAGTATTCCGGTAGTGGTGACCGGCGTGTTGGCGGACCGTTTCGGCGCCGATGTGGCGCTGGTCCTGTTCGGTCTGGCGTTGGCGGTTGGGGCGTGCATCACCGGGTTGCGCATCGTTCGCACGCAAGCCTATGGGGCTCAGCTTTCCCAAGGCTGAACGAAAATCCCGTCAGAGTACGGTGTCCACCCGTGGCGAGGGAGCTTGCTCCCGCTCGATTGCACAGCAATCGCAAAAATCTCCGGTCTGCTGCGCAGCCCAGCGGGAGCAAGCTCCCTCGCCACAGCAAAGCGTGCCAGCGGCAGACTTGGAGGGCTCGACCCGGCCGTCGCAAAGTCGTATACCATATCCCCACCTCAACCGAACGACCCCGCCGCCGTGACTTTATCCAAGTTCAACCTACCTGACCTAGGCAACACTCCGTCCACTTCGGAAATCATCACCCGCCACCTGCGCGACGCGATCGTCGCCGGGCATTTTGCCGAGGATGAGCCGATTCGCCAGGACGACATTGCCCGTCAGTTCAACGTCAGCAAGATTCCCGTGCGCGAAGCCCTCAAGCGGCTGGAGGCCGAGGGCCTGGTGATGTTCCAGCGCAATCGGGGGGCCATGGTCACGCGGATCTCCGAAGCGGAGCTGGCGCAGATGTTCGAAGTGCGGATGCTGCTGGAAGACAAAGTGCTGCGCCTGGCAATCCCCAACATGACCGAAGCGACCTTCACCCGCGCCGAAAGCATCTGCCGGGAATTCATCGGTGAGGACGACGTGGGACGCTGGGCCGAGCTCAACTGGCAACTGCATGCGTGCCTGTACGAACCGGCGCAGCGGCCGTTCATGGTCAGCCTGATTCGCTCGGTCCACGACAAACTGGAGCGCTACCTGCGCATGCAGATGAGCCTGTCGGCGGGCAAGGAACGCGCCGATCACGAACACCGGGAAATCGTCGACGCCTGCCGCGCCGGGGATGTGGAGCGGGCGGTGAAACTGCTGGACGAACACATCGCCGGCGTCTGCCAGACACTGTTCGAGTTCTTGCCGGCCAGCCATTGAAAGCCACCGGTTTGCTCCCACAGTTTGTTTTGAGGCGGACACTGGTCCCGAGTACAAGCGTCACCCCTTGTGGGAGCGAGCCTGCTCGCGATAGCGGTGGGTCAGGCGACATCTGCGCTGAATGTTAAGCCCCCATCGCGAGCAGGCTCGCTCCCACAAGGGATCTTTGTTAATTCGAATCCTCATCTATGCCGATTTCGTCATCCGCGCCGGGTAAAACCATCAAGCCGCCGCCCCCTGATGCGCGCCACGCTTGCCCTCATCTCCCCTGAACGGAAGCGCCCCACATGAAACGCATCACCGTGATCGATTCCCACACCGGCGGTGAACCGACCCGCCTGGTCATCGACGGTTTTCCGGACCTGGGCCGAGGCAGCATGGCCGAGCGCAAGCGCCGGTTGGCCGAGGAGCACGATGCCTGGCGCACCGCCTGTGTCCTGGAGCCTCGGGGCAGCGATGTGCTGGTGGGCGCGCTGCTGTGTGAGCCGGTGGACCCGAGTGCCTGTGCCGGGGTGATCTTTTTCAACAACAGCGGCTACCTGGGCATGTGCGGCCACGGCACCATCGGCCTGGTGGCGTCGCTGGCCCATCTGGGCAGGATCGGCCCTGGGGTGCACAGCATCGAGACGCCGGTAGGCACCGTTCAGGCCACCTTGCATGAGGATCATTCGGTCAGCGTGCGCAACGTGCCGGCCTACCGTTACCGCCAGGCCCTGAGCCTGGAAGTGCCCGGCATCGGCCCGGTGGTGGGCGACGTGGCCTGGGGCGGCAACTGGTTCTTCCTGATTGCCGAACACCGCCAGCGCGTGGCCGGCGACAATCTCGATGCGTTGACCGCCTACACCTACGCCGTCCAGCAGGCCTTGGAAGAGCAAGGCTTTCGCGGCGAGGATGGCGGGCTGATCGACCACATCGAACTGTTCGCCGACGACCCGCAGGCCGACAGCCGCAACTTCGTGCTCTGCCCCGGCAAGGCTTATGACCGCTCCCCTTGCGGCACCGGCACCAGTGCCAAACTGGCCTGCCTGGCGGCCGACGGGAAACTGCGACCCGGACAGATCTGGCGCCAGGCCAGCGTGATCGGCAGCGAATTCGAAGGCTCTTACGAACAAGCCGGCGAACGCATCATTCCGACCATTCGCGGCCGTGCCTTCATCAGCGCCGAAGCCTCACTGATCATCGAAGCGGACGACCCGTTCGCCTGGGGCATTCGTTCGTGAGCGAGGGGCCTGTCGCCGACATCATCGTCATCGGCGCCGGAATCATCGGCGCCGCCTGCGCCCGGACATTGGCCCGACGCGGCTTGAAGGTGCTGGTGCTTGACGCCGGTTGGCACGGCGCCACAGCCGCCGGTATGGGCCACTTGCTGGTGCTCGATGACAACCCGGCGGAACTGGCCCTCAGTCAATACTCCCTGCAACGCTGGCGTGAACTGGCCCCGGCCCTGCCCGACGGCTGCGCCTGGCGCAACAACGGCACCTTGTGGCTGGCGGCCAACGCCGAGGAAATGGCGGTGGCCGATAGTAAATATCTGAACCTGCTGGCCCATGGCGAAGACTGCGAACTGATCGGTCGTGCTGCGCTGCATCAACGCCAACCCGGCTTGCGCCCTGATCTGGAGGGTGGATTGCTGATCAAGGGCGACGGCATCCTCTATGCTCCGGCGGCCGCTCGTTGGATGCTGGACACGGCCAACATTCTCCAGCAACGGGCCCAGGTGACAGAAGTCGATGGCCGTCGCGTACGCCTGGACGACGGGCGATGGTTGAGCGCCGAAGCGGTGGTCCTCGCCAATGGCATCCAGGCTACCGAGCTCTGCCCCGAACTGCCCATCGAACCGAAAAAGGGCCACCTGCTGATCACCGACCGTTACCCCGCCACGGTCACTCACACCCTGGTGGAACTGGGCTATGTCACCAGCGCCCACAACGCCAGCGGCCCGTCGGTGGCATGCAATATCCAGCCACGCCCGACCGGACAATTATTCATCGGCGCCTCGCGGCAGTTCGGCACCGTCGATCCGCAAGTGGACAGCTGGATGCTGGCGAAGATGCTCAGGCGCGCGGTCGATTATTTGCCGGGACTGGCAGCGCTCAATGGCATTCGCGCCTGGACCGGTTTCCGCGCCGCCAGCCCCGATGGCCTGCCGCTGGTGGGACAGCATCCGCAGCGCGAAGGCCTGTGGCTGGCGGTGGGTCACGAAGGGCTGGGCGTCACGACGGCCCCGGCGACCGCCGACCTGCTGGCCGCGCAGCTGTTCAACGAAACCGCGCCGCTGGCCCCGGAACCCTACCTGCCTCAACGCTTCCTCGGGGAACCGGCCCATGCCTGAAGCCCGACACCGTCCCCTGTGGCGAGGGAGCTTGCTCCCGCTCGATTGCGCAGCAATCGCCACATTCCGCTGGCCCCGGCACCCTACCTGCCTCAACGCTTCCTCGGGGAACCGGCCCATGCCTGAAGCCCGACACCGTCCCCTGTGGCGAGGGAGCTTGCTCCCGCTCGATTGCGCAGCAATCGCCACAATCTCGGGTCTGCTGCGCAGCCCAGCGGGAGCAAGCTCCCTTGCCACGGGAGGTGAGTTTCCCCCTGACATCCGTTTAACCAAGGACGGGACCTATGCCTGACTTATTCCTCGACGGCCGCCCGCTGCAAGTAGCCGACGGCACCAGCGTCGCCGCAGCCCTGGCGCTGGGCTCCGACGGCTCCAGTCGCACCTCGGTCAGCGGCCAGCGCCGTGCGCCCTTGTGCGGCATGGGCATCTGCCAGGAATGTCGGGTAACCATCGACGGCCGTCGGCGCCTGGCGTGCCAGACCCTGTGCCGTGACGGCATGCATGTGCAGACCCGACCATGAACGAAACCACTGAACTGCTGATCATCGGCGCCGGCCCCGCCGGCATGGCCGCCGCCCTGGCCGCTGCAAGCAGCGGTGCACGCATCGTGCTGCTGGATGACAACCCGATGCCCGGCGGCCAGATCTGGCGCGACGGTCCCCAGGCCGAGTTGCCCGGCCAGGCGCGACGCCTGCGCGCACGGTTACAGGCGTGCAGCAACGTCCGTTGCTACGCCGGCGCTCGGGTCATCGCCCAAGCCGCCGACAAAATCCTGCTGATCGAGGATGCCGAGCGCGGTTGGCTGATCACTTACGAACGCCTGATCCTCTGCACCGGCGCCCGCGAATTGCTGCTGCCCTTCCCCGGCTGGACCTTGCCCGGCGTGACCGGGGCCGGTGGCTTGCAGGCGTTGATCAAGGGTGGCTTGCCGGTGCGTGGCGAACGATTGGTGATCGCCGGCAGCGGCCCGTTGCTGTTAGCCAGCGCCGCCACCGCGAAACACCAAGGCGCCCAGGTACTGCGAATCGCCGAGCAAGCCAGGCGCGCCGCCGTGGCCGGATTCGCCGCGCAACTGCCGCGCTGGCCAGGCAAACTTTTTCAATCGTTCGGTTTGTACGACGCCGGGTATCGCACCGATACCCATGTACTGGAGGCGCTGGGGCGCGAGCGGCTCGAAGGCGTGCGCCTGTCGCAGCGAGGCCGGACGATTGAACTGGCCTGCGACCGACTGGCCTGCGGATTCGGCCTGGTCGCCAACACCCAGCTCGGCCAGGCCCTGGGCTGCGCCTTGCAAGGCCACGGCCTCGCGGTCGATACCTGGCAAGCCACCACCCGCGCAGACCATTACGCCGCGGGCGAATGCACCGGTTTCGGTGGCAGCGAACTGTCTCTGGTAGAAGGCGCCATCGCCGGCCATGCCGCAGTCGGTAACACCACGGCTGCACAACGCCTGTGGCCGCGTCGGGCACGCTGGCAGGGTTTCGCCCAAGCCTTGAACAAAGCCTTCGCCCTTGATCCACGCCTCAAGACCCTGGCGCGTGACGACACGCTGGTGTGCCGCTGCGAGGACGTGCCCTACGCCGAATTGTCCAGCCATGAACACTGGCGTGAAGCCAAACTCGCCAGCCGCTGCGGCATGGGCGCCTGCCAAGGCCGAGTCTGCGGCGCGGCGCTGCAGCACTTGTTCGGCTGGCCCCCACCAACACCGCGCCCACCCTTCAACCCGGCGCGGATCGAAACCTTGCTGGACCTGGACCAAACCCCATCCCCCTAAACCTGCACAGCTGCACCTAAGTACAGCCTGGAGAACCAGAACCGCCGTCAAGCCGCCTCGCTTTTGCTTTTGCTTTTGCTTCGCTTTGCTTTGCTTTGCTTTGCTTTGCTTCGCTTTTGATCTTAGACGCCCCATCAACCACAAGGGCCGAACGCAGGCATTGCGCAGTGGGCATCCCGGCATGGATGCCGGGATAGCCGCGCAGGGCCATGGATGGCCCATCGCGGCGGGCCCACGGAGCAATGCCGGAGTGAGGGAACACCGAGCCTCGGCGAGGTGCCCAGTGGTGGGGCAAAAGCGTTTTGCTTACTTTTGCGCTTCTCAAAAGTAAGCCGCCGTAAGGGCGGAACCACCAGCAGCCGTTACCGCAGCAACGGATATGTAATCGACCGCAACAACGAACACCCACTCAATCACCAAACCAACGAACCAAGTGAACCCAAACAACTTTCCCCCTATGATCCCAACGTCCCCCTCCAGAACCGAGCCCCCATGTACCCCTCGCTCACCACCCTGCCCCCCTGCGATCTGGACACCCTGCTAAGCAGCCTGCAACCCATCGCACCACTGCTCGACACCCTGGCCGACGTCGTATTCTTCATCAAGGACAGCCAGGCTCGCTACGCCTTCGTCAACCAGACCCTGGCCCGGCGCTGTGGCTTCAAGCACAGCGCCGACCTGCTGGGCCTGACCGCCGAACAAGTCTTCCCCGAACGCTTCGGCCCGCTCTACACCGAACAGGACCGCCGCGTTCTATCCAGCGGCCGCGAACTGGCCGACCAGCTCGAACTGCACCTGTACTACGGCAACCAACCGGTGTGGTGCCTGACCCACAAACTGGCGCTGCACGACCCCGAAGGCCAGACCGTCGGCCTGGCCGGGATCTCCCGCGACCTGCAACTGCCGCAATCGAGCCATCCGGCCTTCCAGAAACTGGCAGCGGTCGACGCTCACATCAAACAGCACTTCGCCCAGCCCATCAGCCTCGCCGAACTGACCGCCATCGCCGGGTTGTCGGTGGCGCAGCTGGAGCGGCACTGCAAGCGGATCTTTCAGCTCACACCGCGGCAGATGATTCACAAGGCGCGCCTGGAAGAGGCGTCACGGTTGCTGCTGGACAAGGATCTGCCGATCACCGAAATCGCCCTGCGCTGCGGTTACACCGACCACAGCGCTTTCAGCCGTCAATTTCGTGCCCTGACCAGCCTGTCGCCCAGCCAATATCGTGAAAACCGACGCTGAGCGTGTTCCCTGATGGGGCGACGGCTCTCGGATTGCTCCCATCTGTAACACTCCACACACCTCGCGCGTCGCCCAACTGATCCCTCTTCTTTCATGACAAGCCTCTGAATCAAGGCTGCGAGGCGATTCGGTGGGTTTCCGTCAAACAGGCACGCCGCTTGCTTATCTAATATCGTATACGAAATCCTCAATACGATATCTCACCGCATTTATTCGACAGCGAGGCATTTATGAAGAACCCAGTACTGGTCGTAGCCCTCAGCGTTGTCCTCACCCCGCTTTTCATTGCCCCGGCCCAGGCCGACAAACTCGACGACATCATCGGCTCCGGCAAGCTGCGTTGCGCCGTGACCCTGGACTTCCCGCCCATGGGCTTTCGTGACGAAAGCAACAAGCCGGCAGGCTTCGATGTCGATTACTGCCATGATCTGGCGAAAGTCCTCGGCGTAGACGCCGAAATAGTGGAAACACCGTTCCCTGACCGGATCCCGGCGCTGATCTCCGGTCGCGCCGATGTGATCGTCGCGTCCACTTCGGACACCCTGGAGCGGGCCAAGACCGTCGGCCTGACCGTGCCCTACTTCGCCTTCCAGATGGTAGTGCTGACCCGCGACAACACCGGCATCAACAGTTACGCCGATCTCAAGGGCAAGGCCTTGGGCAATACCAGCGGCACCTATGAAGCCATCGCCCTGGAAAAAGACCAGAAGAGCTGGGGCAGCGGCAGTTTCCGCGCCTACCAGTCGCAGAACGACACGCTGCTGGCCGTCGCCCAGGGACACATCGACGCGACAGTGGTGACCAACACCGTCGCCGCCGCCACGATCAAATCCGGCAAATACAAGAACCTGAAAATCGCCGGCGACGCGCCCTACGTCATCGATTATGTGTCCCTCGGCGCCAAGCGCAGCGAGTACGGCCTGATCAACTACCTCAACCTGTTCGTCAACCAGCAAGTGCGCACCGGCCGTTACAAGGAGTTGTTCGTCAAATGGGTCGGCACCGAGATTCCGCCGACCAACCTGACCGTGCCCCAGGTCTACTACTGAGGATCGCGGCATGCCGAGCAAGCCTGTCCGCGTCAGCGGTCGCAGCCTGGTGGAGGGTGCCGCCGAGGGCGCCCTGCTGTTCGCCGATGTGGGCCTGAGTTTCTGGGGCGGCGTCGATCCGGTCAGTGGCGAAGTCATCGACCGGCACCATCCGCTGAGCGGCGAACGCCTGGCCGGGCGGGTGCTGGCGATTCCCAGCGGACGCGGTTCGTGCACCGGCAGCAGCGTGCTGATGGAGCTGATCAGCAACGGCCACGCGCCGGCCGCCCTGGTGCTGGCCGAAGCCGATGAGATCCTGACGCTGGGGGTGCTGGTGGCCCAGGTGATTTTCCAGCGTTCACTGCCGGTGTTGTGCGTGGGCCACGCAGCGTTCGGCAAACTGCGCGGCCAGGGCTTTGTGCGCCTGGAGGGCGAGCGCCTGACATTGTCCGGGCGGCGTCCCAGTGACCATTGGCAAGCCGCCGATGTGCCGTTGCAGACGCCCTCACCCTCAACCCTTTGCTTATCCGAACAGGACCGGGCGCTGCTCGACGGCGCCCATGGCAAGGCCGCCCAGGTGGCGATGCAGATCGTGCTGCGCATGGCCGATATCCAGGGCGCCACGCAATTGTTGGACGTGACCCAGGCCCATATCGACGGCTGCATCTACACCGGTCCGGCCAGCCTGCGCTTCGCCGAACAACTGGTGCAATGGGGCGCGAAGGTGCGCGTGCCGACCACCCTCAATGCCATCTCCGTGGACCAGCGGCGCTGGCGGAAGCTGGGCGTCGATCCGGCCCTGGGCGAACCGGCCAGCGCCCTGGGCGATGCCTACATGGCGATGGGTGCGCAGCTGAGTTTCACCTGCGCGCCGTATTTGCTGGACAGCGCGCCCAAGGCCGGCGAGCAGATCGTCTGGGCCGAATCCAACGCAGTGGTTTACGCCAACAGCGTGCTCGGTGCACGCACGCAGAAGTACCCGGACTTCCTCGACATCTGCATTGCCCTGTGCGGACGCGCCCCCCTGACCGGCTGCCACCTCGACGAACAGCGCAAGGCCGAGCTGATCATCGAAATGCCGACGCTGGGGCGCGTGGACGACAGTTTCTACCCGCTGCTGGGCTACCACATCGGTAGCCTGACGGGCCGGCGCATCCCACTGATCCGCGGCCTGGAACACGCCGCCCCGACCCTGGATGACCTGAAAGCCTTCGGCGCCGCCTTCGCCACCACCAGCGCCGCGCCGTTGTTCCACATCGCCGGGGTCACACCGGAAGCCCTCGCTCCGGCCAGCGTAATGGACGCGGGCACCCCGCTGACAGCGCAAACGGTCGACGTCGCAGGCCTACTTGCCAGCTGGCGCGAGCTCAACAGCGCCCGGGACAAGCGAGTGGACGTGGTCTCCCTGGGCAACCCGCATTTTTCCGTCAGTGAGTTTGCCAACCTGGCGACGCTGTGCGCAGGCCGGACCAAGCATCCGGACGTGGTGCTGGCGATCACCTGCGGTCGCGCTGTGCTGGAACAGGCGCGCCAGGCCGGCCACCTGAGTGCCATCGAAACGTTCGGTGCGATCCTGGTGACCGACACCTGCTGGTGCATGGTGGGTGAACCGGTGATCCCGCCCCAAGCCACGACGCTGATGACCAATTCCGGCAAATACGCCCATTACGCGCCGGGCCTGGTCGGGCGCGGCGTGCACTTCGCCAGCCTGGCCGACTGCGTCGAGGCCGCGTGCACCGCCCAGGCCAGCGGCCAGCCGCCGGCCTGGCTCCAACCGAGGACGCCCGCCCATGTTTGACTACAGTTTCCAGTGGCGCCCAGCCCTGCGCGCCCTGCCGGACATGCTCGCCGGCGCCTGGGTGACGTTCGAGACGGCCGCGCTGTCGATGATCTTCGGCGTGCTGATCGCCCTGGTATTGACGGTGATGCGCCAGGCGCGCAACCCGTTGCTGCGCGGCGTGGGCAATGGCTGGGTGTCGATCGCCCGCAACACGCCTTCGCTGTTCCAGATCTACATCCTCTACTTCGGCCTCGGTTCCCTCGGTCTGCACGTCAGTTCATGGCTCGCGTTGCTGGCGGGGATAACCTTCAACAACGCCGGTTACCTGGCGGAAAACTTTCGCGGCGGCCTCAAGGCCGTGCCCGGCACGCAGATGCGCGCCGCCCGCTCCCTGGGCATGAGCGCGTTCCAGGCGTACCGGATGATCATCGTCCCGCAGTTGTTGCGCATCGTCTTCTACCCGCTGACCAACCAGATGGTCTGGGCGGTGCTGATGACGTCATTGGGGGTGGTGGTCGGCCTGAACAACGACCTCACCGGCGTCACCCAGGAATACAACGTCAAGACCTTCCGCACTTTCGAATACTTCGCCCTCGCGGCGGCGCTGTACTACCTGATCGCCAAGCTGATCGTCGGGCTGGCCCGACTGTTGTCCTGGCGGCTCTTTCGTTACTGAAAGCATCGTTATTGAGGGCGCGTCATGTTTGCCACAAGCCTCACCGTCAACGACCTGCTGTTCCTGCTCGAAGGGGCCTGGGTCACGCTGCAACTGACCGCGTGGTCGATCCTGCTGGGGACCCTGGCCGGGTTGCTGTTCGGCCTGGTGCGGGCGCTGCTGCCACGGGCCAGCCTGCCGCTGGCCTGGGTACTGGACGTGTTTCGCAGCGTGCCGCTGCTGATCCAGTTCGTGCTGTTCAATTCCTTGAAGAGCATCGCCGGTCTGAACATCAGCGCCTTCGCCGTCGGTTGCATCGTGCTGGGGGTTTATGCCGCCGCGTACTTCACCGAAATCGTCCGCGGCGGTGTGCTCGCGGTGCCGTTGAGTACCCGACGGGCCAGCCGTTCCCTAGGCCTGAGCTACCTGCAGGACCTGCGTTTCATCGTCCTGCCGATTGCCACGCGGGTGGCCTTTCCCGGCTGGCTGAACCTGGTGCTGGGGGTGATGAAAGACACGGCGCTGGTGATGTGGATCGGCATCGTCGAGTTGCTGCGCGCTTCGCAAACCATCGTGACCCGCATCCAGGAACCGCTCCTGGTGCTGTGCATCGCGGGCCTCATCTACTACGTCATGAGCCTGGTGGTCGCCCGCCTCGGCGCACGCCTGGAAACAAGGTGGCAGGAAAATGATTGAGATCGAAAACGTGCATAAATCCTTCGGCGACCTGGAAGTGGTCAAGGGCGTGAGCCTGACCGTGGACAAAGGCGAAGTGGTGTCGATCATCGGCGGCTCCGGCTCCGGCAAATCGACGCTGCTGATGTGCATCAACGGCCTGGAGCCGATCCAGCAAGGCAGTATTCGGGTGGACGGTGTCGAGGTCCACGACCGGGCCACCGACCTCAACCATTTGCGGCAGAAAATCGGCATCGTCTTCCAGCAGTGGAATGCCTTCCCGCACCTGACCGTGCTGGAAAACGTGATGCTGGCGCCCCGCAAGGTGCTGGGCAAAAGCAAGCAGGACGCCGAAGCCCTCGCGGTGCGCCAGCTCGAACACGTCGGCCTTGGGGACAAGCTCAAGGCCTTTCCCAGCAAGCTTTCCGGCGGCCAGCAGCAGCGCATGGCGATTGCCCGGGCGCTGGCGATGTCGCCGGACTACATGCTGTTCGACGAAGCCACCTCGGCCCTCGACCCGCAGTTGGTGGGCGAAGTACTGGACACCATGCGCATGCTCGCCGAAGACGGCATGACCATGGTGCTGGTGACCCACGAAATCCGCTTCGCCCGCGACGTGTCCGACCGCGTGGCGTTCTTCTGCAATGGCCGGGTGCATGAGATCGGACCGCCGGACCAGGTGATTGGCAATCCAGTGCAGCCGGAGACGGCGGCGTTTCTCAGGTCGGTGAAATAACTGATGGCCCTATCGCGAGCAGGCTCGCTCCCACAGGGGACGGTGCCGCACGCAAATCCCATGTGGGAGCGAGCCTGCTCGCGATGAGGCCCGAACAGACAACCCAAGGACCCACCCCATGCGCTCATCCAAGATCATCCACATCATCAGCTGCCACGCCGAAGGCGAAGTCGGCGATGTGATCGTCGGCGGCATCGCCCCTCCCCCTGGCGCCACCGTGTGGGAACAATCGCGCTGGATCGCCCGCGACCAGACCCTGCGCAACTTCGTACTCAACGAACCCCGTGGCGGGGTGTTCCGTCACGTCAACCTGCTGGTGCCGGCCAAGGACCCGCGGGCGCAGATGGCCTGGATCATCATGGAGCCGGCCGACACGCCGCCGATGTCCGGTTCCAACTCGCTGTGCGTGGCGACCGTGCTGCTGGACAGCGGCATCCTGCCGATGACCGAACCCCAGACCCGCCTGGTGCTGGAGGCGCCGGGCGGACTGATCGAAGCCGTGGCCGACTGCCGCGACGGCAAGGTGCAACGGGTGGAGATCAAGAACGTGCCGTCCTTCGCCGACCGCCTCGACGCCTGGGTCGAAGTCGAAGGTCTGGGCTCGTTGCAGGTGGACACGGCCTACGGCGGTGACAGTTTTGTCATCGCCGACGCCCAGCGCCTGGGGTTTTCCATCTGTCCCGACGAAGCCGCCGACCTGGTGGCCGTCGGGCTCAGAATCACCCGGGCAGCCAATGAACAGCTGGGCTTCGTCCATCCGCTGAACCCCGACTGGTCGCACATTTCGTTCTGCCAGATTGCCGCGCCCATCGTCCAGGAGAACGGCATCGCCACCGGCGCCAACGCCGTGGTGATACAGCCCGGCAAGATCGACCGCTCCCCCACCGGCACCGGTTGCTCGGCGCGCATGGCCGTGTTGCAGGCCAAGGGGCGGATGCAGGTGGGCGACCGCTTCATCGGGCGCTCGATCATCGGCTCCGAATTTCATTGCCGCATCGACTCGCTGACCGACCTGGCCGGACGCCCGGCGATCTATCCGTGCATTGCCGGACGAGCCTGGATCACCGGCACCCATCAATTGCTGCTGGACCCAGCCGATCCCTGGCCGCAGGGCTACCGGCTCTCGGATACCTGGCCCGGCGCATGACGCTTGAAATCACACAGCCCCCGTGGCGAGGGAGCTTGCTCCCGCTGGGTCGCGAAGCGGCCCCCAACCGGGTATGTCAGGCGAATCCATGGGGGGCTGCTGCGCAGCCCAGCGGGAGCAAGCTCCCTCGCCACAGGGTGCTGCAATTTTTCATAAACATTTTCGTATACGAAATAACATCCACCGGAGACAACCATGAGCAAACGCATCAACTGGAGCGGCGTATTCCCCGCCGTCACCACCCAATTCAACGATGACTTTTCCATCAACCTGGAAAAAACCCACCAGGTGATTTCCAACGTGATCCGTGACGGTGTATCGGGCCTGGTGGTCTGCGGTTCGGTGGGGGAAAACACTTCCCTGAGCGCCGAAGAGAAAATCGCCGTGACCGAAGTCGCGGTGGACGCTTCCCGTGGCCGGGTGCCGGTGATCTGCGGGGTGGCCGAATTCACCAGCGTGCAAGCGGCCAAGGTTGCCAACGCTGTGCGCAAGGTCGGCGTCGATGGAGTGATGCTGATGCCGGCGCTGGTATACGGCTCCAAGCCGTTCGAAACCGCTGAGCACTTCCGCTACGTGGCCCGGCATGCCGACGTGCCGCTGATGGTTTACAACAACCCGCCGATCTACAAGAACGACGTGACCCCGGACATCCTGATTTCCCTGGCCGATTGCGACAACGTGGTGTGTTTCAAGGATTCGTCCGGCGACACCCGACGCTTCATCGACGTGCGCAATGAAGTGGATGATCGCTTCGTGCTGTTCGCCGGGCTTGACGACGTGGTGCTGGAGAGCCTTGCCGTCGGCGCCGAAGGCTGGGTGTCGGGCATGTCCAACGTGTTCCCCAAAGAAGGCGAGACCATCTTCCGCCTGGCCCGCGCCGGGCGCTTTGCCGAAGCGATGCCGATCTACGAATGGCTGATGCCGATCCTGCACCTGGACGCCCGCGCCGACCTGGTGCAATGCATCAAACTGTGCGAAGCCATCGCCGGCCGCGGCAGCGCCCTCACCCGCCCACCGCGCCTGGCCTTGCCGGAGGCGGATCGGGTGTATGTGGAGCAGATCATGGCCAAGGCGATGGCGAACCGGCCGGCGTTGCCGGATGTGGGGCTTTAGGCGTTACCCGAAGTCATTGGCTGACACGGCCCCCTGTGGGAGCGAGCCTGCTCGCGATAGTGATCTATCAGTCGACTCTGCGGTGGCTGACACACCGCCATCGCGAGCAGGCTCGCTCCCACAAGGGAATCTGTCCTGGCTGCGATTGCTCGGCACACCCCGGCCAATGTGGGAGCGAGCCTGCTCGCGATAGCGGTCCACCCGGGACCGGCTATGCTGAGTGCACCGGCTCGCTTTCACACATTTGCAACACAGGCTCCCCATGAACTATTTCCTGGCGCAGGCCCTGAACAACCAATGGGCCAATCATAGGCTGCTCAACGCCTGCGCGCAGTTGAGCGAGGCCCAATACCTGGCCCCTCGCACAGGCTTCTTCCCTTCGATCCAGGGTACGCTCTGCCACATCCTCGAAGTGGACCGCTATTACCTGACTGCCCTGGAAGGCGATCGTGAAGGCCAGGACCAGGATTTTTCCCAGGCCCTGGCCTTTGCCTCGCTCATGCAGCACCAGACCCGAACCGATCGGCGCCTGGTGACGTTCTGTCAATCGCTACGGGAGCAAGACCTCGCCCGGAAGGTGGACCTGGTACGGGTCGACGGCGTAGTACAGGAACGTATCGACCGGCTCCTGCTGCACTTGTTCGAACACCAGATTCATCACCGCGGCCAGGTCCATGGCATGCTCAGCGGCACGGATGTCCCGCCACCCCAGCTCGACGAGTTTTTCCTCGACTGTGATCGGCGGTTTCGTGAGAAAGAAGAACAGGCATTACAGCTCAGCGCCCCGTACGTCTGGCGCGGTTTTCTATTGGATTGAAGCGATAGCGCTTGGAAAAAATGCGATGACCGCTACCGGTCATCGCCAATCGCCCACGTCGGGCGCCCTCAGATTCGTGCGGGGGACACGATGATTTTCACGTTGTGTTCCTTGTTATTGACCAGTTCCTCGAACCCCTGCCCGACGATTTCCTCCAGCTGGATACGCCCGGTCACCAGCGGCGAGATATCCAGGCGCCCGTCGGCGATGAAGGCGATCACGTCGGCGAATTCGCCGTTGTAGGCCAGCGCGCCGAGTACCTGCTTCTCGGTGGATACCAGCTCGAAGAAGTTGAACTGGCTGGCCTCCTCGAAAATACCCACCAGCACGCACTTGCCAGCCTTGCGGATCAGGTCGATGGCCAGTTTGGCGGTGTGTTTGTTGCCGATGCACTCGAAGCTGACATCGGCTCCCAGGCCGCCGGTCAGGCGCCGTACTTCGGCCAGCGCGTCGCAGTCGTTCGGATCGATCACATGGCTGGCGCCGACTTCCAGGGCCTTGGCCTTGCGCGCGCCGGACATTTCCAGCGCGATCACCTGGGCCGCGCCGGCGGCCTTGGCGCACATGATGGTGCACAGGCCAATCGTACCGGCGCCGACCACCACCACGTTCTGGCCCAGCAGGCTGCCGGCCTTTTTCACCGCGTGCATGCCCACCGCCAACGGTTCGATCAGCGCACCGGCCTCCGCCGGGAAACCGGCCGGCAACTTGTAGAGCAGGTTGGCCGGGACGTTGACCAGTTCGGCAAACGCGCCGTTGTTCATCAACCCGGTGAACGCCAGGTTTTCGCAGATGTTGTACAAGCCATGGGTGCAGTAGTAACAGGTGCCGCAGTGTTGGCAAGCGTCGGCCGCCACCGGCTCGCCGACACTGAACCCCTCGACACCGGCGCCCAGCTCGACGATTTCGCCGCAGAACTCATGACCGAGGATGCACTGGCCCTTGATCCCGGTCAGCGGGTGCGGTGCGTCTACCGGAATGAACACCGGCCCGGCCACGTATTCATGCAGGTCGGAGCCGCAGATGCCGCACCACTGCACGCGGATCTGCACCCAACCGGCGGGCGGCGTAACGGGCAGCGGTACGTCTTCGACGCGGATGTCGTTGCGGCCGTGCCAGACAGCGGCCCGCATGCTGCGGGTGGGCTTGATTGAAACGTTCATGACGTTGCCTCCAAATTTATGTAGGGGCGCCGAGCCTGCTCGCCGCCCACTCGATCAGTGCTGTTGGATGAATTCAAGGATCAGCCGGTTGACCTGCTCGGCCGCTTCCATCTGGACCATGTGCCCCTGGCCGGGAAGCACCTCGACCCGCGCCGCCAACCCATCGCTGTGGGCCGCCGGAATGATCGCGTCGTCGCTGCCCCAGATCACCAAGGCCGGAGCCTGGCCGGCCTGCACCACCTCGCGCAGGTCAGTCTGCTGGCGACCGTCGGCAAACAACGTCGCCGCCAACTGCTGGAGCGCCGCGTCCACGCCTTCCAGGCGCTTGTACTTGAGCATGTCGTCAAGCATCTGCCGGGTGACTAGCTCGGCGTTGGAGAACAGTTGCACCAGTTGCGGCTTGAGGGCATTACGGCTGGCGGCTTCGACGAAGCCTTGCAGATAACCGCCGTTGATCTCGGAGCCCAGGCCGGCACTGCCGATCAGCGTCAGGGAGCGCACCCGCTCGGGCGCCAGCCGTGCAGCATTCAATGAAACGGCGCCGCCCATGGAATGCCCGACCCAATGCGCGCCGTTGATATCCAGATGGTCGAGCAGGCCCAGCACCACCGTACTCAACTCATCCAGGTCACCGCGCTGCAAGGTCTTGCCGGATTCGCCGTGCCCCGGCAAGTCCAAGGCAACGACCCGCCGCCCGGCCGCCAGCGCCTCGTGGTTGAACAGCCAGTTATTCAGGTCGCCACCAAACCCATGCACCAGCACCAACGGTGTGCCGCCTTCGCCGCGCTCGAAGTAGCGAATCACCCGGCCGTCCAGCTCGATTTTCTGTGGTTTGGGGCCGCTGTCTTCGTCGGCGCTATCGCCGGGCACGAAGCAGGACTGGAACTGCTCGATCACCGCATCGATCTCGGCGTCGCTGGCCTCGCCTTCCACGACGATCCCAAGCAAGGCACCGACCGCCAGGGTTTCGTCCTGACGGGCGATCTGCCGGCGCAACACCCCGGAGAACGGCGCTTCGACACTGCTGGAGATCTTGTCGGTCTCCACGTCCATCACTTCGTCGCCCTTGGCAATGGCCTGGCCTTCTTCCTTGAGCCAGGCATCGACCCGGCCTTCGGTCATCGACAGGCCCCACTTGGGCATGGTCAGGGTATGAATCTGGCTCATCAGCGCTTGCTCCACTCAATCACGTCGAGCACGGCTTGTTCGATCTTCGCCGCGTCAGGGATGTACAGGTCTTCCAGAGAGTCGGAGAACGGCACCGGGGTATGGGGCGCGGTGACCATTTCAATCGGCGCCTTGAGTGCGCCAAAAGCTTTTTGCGCCACCAGCGCCGAAACGTCGGTGGCCATGGAGCAGCGCGGGTTGGCTTCGTCGATCACCACCAGGCGCCCGGTCTTTTCCACGCTTTCGAGGATGCTGTCCTCGTCCATCGGGCTGGTGGTGCGCAGGTCGATCACTTCACAATCGATGCCGCGCCCGGCCAGGCTGCGCGCCGCCTCCAGCGCGATATTGACCAGCCGCCCGTACGACACGAGGGTCACGTCCTTGCCGTCGCGCAGGAAGTTGGCCTCGCCGAAGGGGATGGTATAGAGCTCCTCAGGCACCTCGCCCTGCATGCTGTAGAGCAACTTGTGCTCGCAGAAAATCACCGGGTCGTTATCGCGGATCGCCTGGATCAGCAGGCCCTTGGCGTCGTAAGGCGAGGATGGACAAACCACCTTGAGCCCGGGAATGTGCGTCCACAGCGACGTGAGCATCTGGGAGTGCTGAGCCGCTGCCCGCAGGCCGGCGCCGACCATGGTGCGGATCACCAGCGGCGTGACGGCCTTGCCGCCGAACATGTAGCGAAACTTCGCCGCCTGGTTGAGGATCTGGTCCAGGCAGCAACCGGCGAAGTCGACGAACATCAGTTCGCACACCGGGCGCACGCCACAGGTCGCCGCACCGACTGCGGCACCGACGTAGCCGATTTCCGACAACGGCGTATCCAATACGCGCCCTGGAAACTGATCGTAAAGCCCCTTGGTGACGCCGAGCACACCGCCCCAGGCGTCGTTTTCGCCGGGCGCACCGGCTCCGCCCGCCACGTCTTCGCCCATGATGAACACGCTGGAGTCGCGGCGCATTTCCTGGGCCAAGGCCTCGTTGATTGCCTGCTGGTAGCTGATTTTTCTCGCCATGATGAAGTTCTCTTTTCTTGTTTTAGGAGGGCGTTCAGGGATAGGAGACGTAGACGTCGGTCAGCAGGTCCGCCGCCGTGGGCTTGGGGTCGGCCTTGGCCTTGTACACCGCGTTTTCGATCAGCAGCTCCACCTCCTTGTCGATCTGGTCCAGCTGCTCGACCGAGAGCAGTCCGGCCCGGGTGGTGCGCTCGCGGAACTGCATCAGGCAGTCCTGGTGTTCGCGGAAATGCTTGACCTCATCCGGTGCCCGGTAGGTCTGGGCGTCGCCCTCGAAGTGGCCGTAGTAACGAGTCAGCTTGACCTCGATCAGCGACGGCCCCTCCCCCGCCCGAGCGCGCTCGACCGCCGCCCCGGCGGCTTCGTGGACGGCGAAGAAATCGAAACCGTCCACCGTGACGCCCGGCATGCCGAACCCGGCGGCGCGGTCGGCGATGTGGTCGCAGGCCACCGACCAGTTGGACGCGGTGGCTTCGGCATAACCATTGTTCTCGGCGACGAAAAGGCATGGCAGGTTCCACACCGAGGCCATGTTCATCGCTTCGAACACCGCACCCTCGTTGGAGCCGCCGTCGCCGAAGAACACCACCGCGACGCTGTCGGTGCCCTTGAGCCGGGCCGCCAACGCGGCGCCTACCACCAGGGGCGCACCGGCCCCGACGATGCCGTTGGCACCGAGCATGCCTTTCTCAAGATCAGCGATGTGCATCGAACCGCCCTTGCCCTGGCAGACGCCGGTTTTCTTGCCGTAGATCTCGGCCATCATTCCGTAGACGTCCACGCCCTTGGCGATACAGTGCCCGTGGCCACGGTGGTTGGAGGCGATGCAATCGTCATCCCCCAGGTGGGCCATGACGCCAGCGGCTGAGGCTTCTTCACCGGCATACAAGTGGACGAAGCCGGGAATCTCGCCGGTGGCGAACTCCACGTGCAGGCGCTCTTCGAAGGCGCGGATGGTGCGCATCACCTGATAGGCGTGCAGCAGTTGATCGTGGGTCAGGGTTGTCGACATTTTTTATTCTCCAGGGGTGTCTTGAAGATTGAGAGGGTGTTGCGGGTGTTCACGGCCGATGGCCAGCAAACGCTGTTGCGCGGCGTAGGCCAGCACGGCGTTGACATCGATGCTCAGCGGGCCGCCGGCATCGAGGGTGACCGTGGGGCGGTCATGGACGTTGAATTCGATTTCCCGCTCGCCATCCAGCGCCAACGTGCCGCAAGGCAGCGACAGGTCATGGGCGACACCCGGCTCAAGGGGGCCGGCGGCGAGCACGCCACAGCCTTGCAACAGGCCGGGGGCCAGCGGGACCAGCAGCGCTTCGGGGGATTGCGGGTCCAGGCGCATCCAGGCCCCGCCCGGTGCCTGGCGCGGCACCGGGAACCACAGGCCGCACAGCGCCGACAAGCCAATGGATTGCGGCTCGGCGAAGGTCACGAACACCTCGGCCAGGTCCCGTGCCCGGCTGATCGCCCGGGCGCCGACGAAGCGCAGCGGTGAGACGGCAACGTCCACCAGGGCCACTTCGCGCATGCCGCGGGCGGCATCGCAAATCAGCAGCCGCTTGTTGCGCCGCAAACCGATCTGCGCCGGGATCCGACCACTGGCATACAAGCCGCCGGCCAACCCGGCGCTGGTGGCCTCGCGCAGTTCCGGGAAGGCGTTATTGGTGCCGGTGGACAGCGTCAGCAACGGGATGTCGCCGACTTCAGCGGCCACCGCTTTGTGGGTGCCATCACCGCCGAGCACCGCGATCAGCGCCACCTCGCGCTCGGCCATCAAGCGTGCGGCGCTGCGGGTGTCTTCCACGGTCTGGCGCAGGGTCAGGTCAAGAAACTCCAAAGTCGGCCAGTGGCTGCTGCGGGCCTGACGGCTGTGGCTGTTCTTCAGCACGGCGGCGGCCATGCCGATCATGTCGGTGGGCAACAAAACGTGTTCGATGCCGGTGGCACCGAAGGCCGCCAGCAAGCGCTGGATCACCGAGACCTTGTCAGTGCTGGAAAACAGCCCGGCATGGGCGGTCAGGCGTCGAACGTCACGCCCCGACGCGGGATTGGCGATGATGCCCACGGTCAGTGGTCGGCGGCTCATGGCAGCACCGTGGATAACGGGGGAAACCCCGGGTGAGCATTCATAAGGACCTCGTTTTTATTATTGGATGGCCCGTCGGGCGGGTTGAGGGGGATAGAGCAAGGGCAGTGCCAGAAGCTTCTGGAACCGCTGTAAGACCCAGGCCAGAGCGCTCGCAACGAAACGGAGGTGAGAGCAGAACTCGTCCCAGTGAGACGCGGCATGTCAGCCTGCACGAGCATCCGGCGAGACGCTGAGACGTGGCGTCTCACGATGGCTTGCCACCGCGCCAGACTTGTCTGCACCCGGCGGACGGCGCTTAATGAGCGCACAACGACAAGAAGCTGAACCGGAGGCCCCTATGCTTTCCGCCCACTCCCGAGCCCATGTGGATTGCGTCAGTCGCGTGGTGAAAAACGCCGACCAGTTGCCACAGCTACCGGTGCCGGACCTGATCCTCGATTCCTGGCGCCGCTCCATGGAGCAGCACCACCTCGATCCGGGCTCGTTGCAGGGCCCGCGGATCCTGTCCGAGGACGTGCTCAAGCAATGCCGCGAGCGCTCCGAGCTGTTCCTCAATATCGCCAGCGAAGAAGTCGCCCGCCTTCATGGTCGGGTGCGCGATGCCGATTACTGCGTGCTGCTGACCGATGCCCAGGGCCAGACCATCGACTATCGGGTGGAAAGCGCCATTCGCAATGACTGCCGCAAGGCCGGACTGTACCTGGGCACTTGCTGGTCGGAGGGTGAAGAAGGCACCTGCGGGGTGGCGGCCGTGCTGACGGCCAAGGCGCCGGTAACGGTGCACAAGCGCGACCATTTCCGTGCGGCGTTCATCGGCCTGACCTGCTCTGCCGCGCCGGTCTTCGACCCACAAGGGCAATTGCTCGGAGTCCTGGACGTGTCGGCGGTGCGCTCGCCGGATGAACGCCGTTCGCAGCATCTGATCCGCCAGATGGTGGTGCAGAGCGCCCGGGAGATCGAACAGGCGTTCTTCATGAGCAGTGCCCAGGGCTACTGGGTGCTGCGCGCTCATCGCAATGCCGGCTACGTCGACAGCCAGCCGGACTTCCTGCTGGCCTGGGATGACGACGGCTGCCTGCAAGCGTTGAACCCGGCCGCCCGGCAGTTCCTGTTGCGGCACTACGGCCAGTTGCCGCAACACATCAGCCATGTGTTCGACCAGCAACTGCTGCACCGGGCCCGGGACGAGCGCCTTTATCCCCTCGATCACGCCCTGCACGGCCGCTTGAGCGCGCCGCGCCAGCGAGCCACCCCGCGCCCTCGGGCGGCCATGGCCCCGGCGGAGCTGGACCCGCGTCTGGCCGACAGCCTGCGCCTGGCGGTGCGGGTCAAGGACCGCAACCTGCCGGTGCTGATCCAGGGCGAAACCGGCGCCGGCAAGGAAGTCTTTGCCCGTCAGTTGCACCAGGCCAGCCAGCGCCGTGACCGCCCCTTCGTCGCGCTGAACTGCGCGGCCATCCCGGAGAGCCTGATCGAGAGCGAGTTGTTCGGCTATGTCGCCGGGGCGTTCACCGGGGCTTCGGCCAAGGGCATGCAAGGCTTGTTGCAGCAGGCCGATGGCGGGACGCTGTTCCTGGATGAAATCGGTGATATGCCGCTGGCCTTGCAGACCCGGCTGTTGCGGGTGCTGGCCGAGGGCGAGGTCGCGCCGCTGGGGGCTTCACGGCGCAAGGCGGTGGACATCCAGGTGATCTGCGCCACCCACCGCGACCTGGAGACCCTGGTGGCCGCCGGCGAGTTTCGCGAGGACTTGTACTTCCGCCTGGGCGGTGCGCGCTTTCAACTGCCCCCGCTGCGTGAGCGCACGGACCGATTGGCGTTGATCAATCGCATTCTGGCAGAAGAGTCGGCGCTGTGCGGCGCCGCGATACAACTGAGCGGCGCGGCCCTGGAATGCCTGCTCGGTTATTCCTGGCCGGGCAATGTGCGGCAACTGCGTCATGTGTTGCGCTACGCCTGCGCAGTGTGCGAAGCCAGCGTGATCCAGCTCAGCCACCTGCCCGAGTCGCTGCACAGTGCTGACGCAGCCGCTCAGTCGCCCGAACCGAGCGCCAGCCCGGAGCGCCAGGCACTGCTCGATGCCCTGGTGCGCCATCGCTGGAAGCCCACCGCCACGGCCCGGGCCCTGGGCATCTCCCGGGCGACCCTGTACCGACGGGTGCACCAGCATGGAATTCAGATGCCGGGCCGAAGCCCGGCTTGAAACCACGCTCTAGCGTTGCGCCAGCTCATGGCGCACGCACTGTTCGTAGTAGGTCTGCTTGACCGCCGCCGGCTTGAGGCGCGAGGCGCTGTTGTAGGTCTGCTCGGTGATGCCCAGGGCCGTCATGCGCATCCAGGGCCGGGGGAACTTGCGCACTTGTAGCTTCTTCCGGGCGCCGTAAAGGCTGATCCCGCCCAGCTTCGACGCCTGGGCACCCGCCGCGATGTCCGAACCCCAGCGGCAGATGGATTGCTGGTTCTGCGTCAGCGCCTTGGCCTGGGCCTCAAGCGCCACGCTGGTCAACAGAACTGTCGCCACGACCCACATAGAAACACGCATAGGTTTATCGCCCAACTTTCTGAAATAAAACAAGTTTGACGAGGTTCACAAAAGCAAGGGGCCAGCACGTTCCAGAAACAAACTGTGGCGAGGGAGCTTGCTCCCGCTGGGCTGCGCAGCAGCCCCATGGATTCACCTGACACACCCCATTGAGGGCCGCTTCGCGGCCCAGCGGGAGCAAGCTCCCTCGCCACAGGGTTATGGGTTTGCCTTTGCCTCCTGCAACAACTGCTGGATCACCTGCTCCTGCTCACCATAGCGACCTTCGCCAAAGTGGCTGTAGCGCACCTGCCCCTTGGCATCGATGAAGTAATGGGCCGGCCAGTACTGGTTGTCGAAGGCGCACCAGATTGCGTATTGGTTGTCGATGGCCACCGGGTAGTGAATATCCAGCTTGCGCACCTGTTCGCGGACGTTGTCGATGATCTTCTCGAAGCCGTATTCCGGGGTGTGGACGCCGATCACCACCAGCCCGTCCTTCTCGTATTTCTTCGCCCAATCGTTCACATAGGGCAGCGTGTGCTGGCAGTTGATGCAGTCATAGGTCCAGAAATCCACCAGCACCACCTTGCCCCGCAGTGACTCACTGCTCAGCGGCGGCGAGTTCAGCCACTGCACCGCGCCGTCCAGCGAGGGCATGGTGCCCTTGGATTCGAGGGTCGGCATCGAAGCCGCGCTGGCCTTGCTGACCACGTAGTCGATGGCTTTCGGTACTTTCTCCAGCAGGCTTTTTTCCAGGGTCGCCGAGCCTTGGGACGAGGTACTTGCCAGCAGACGATCATCGGCGCCCGTGCCGATGGCCACGGCGGCCAGCAGTACGACGGCGCCGCTGCCACGGCGCAACCAGGTAGTGACCGGCAGCGAGAGCTTCAGACGCCCGACCAGACCGCGTCCGGCAAAGATCAGCGTGCCCAGGGACAAGGCGCTGCCCAGCCCGTAGGCCAGCAACAACAGGCTAGTGCCGGCGTTGGCGCCTTGCAGCATGGCACCGGTCAGGATCACCCCGAGGATCGGCCCGGCGCACGGCGCCCAGAGCAGCCCGGTGGCCACGCCGATCAGCAGCGAGCCCAGCGGCCCGGCCATCTTCCCTGCGCCGGCATCGATACGGTTGCCCAGGCTGACCAGCGGCCGCGCCAGCCAGATCCCGACCTGACTGAACATCAGCGACAGGGCAAACAACACCATCACCACCAGCGCGACTTGCCGGCCGACACTGCTGGCACGCAACACCCACTCGCTGCTCACCACCGCCAGGCTCGAGACCAGGGCAAAGGTCAGCACCATGCCGACCAGAGTCAGCAACACCGACCGGCGCGAGCGGTCGGCGCGGGCGAACAGGAACGGTACAACCGGGAGAATACAGGGGCTGAGGATCGTCAGGATCCCGCCGAGGAAAGCGATGAGAAGCATGGCAACACCTCAATGATTGATGGATTCGTGAACCCGCGAAGGCTTGCGTGGCGAGGGAGCTTGCTCCCGCTGGGCTGCTTAGCAGCCCCAACAGCAGTCAACCAGGCATACCGAGGCGGCTGGCTTTGGGGTCGCTGCGCAACCCAGCGGGAGCAAGCTCCCTCGCCACGGCCCTGACACCTTGGTCTCAGTTACCTTCATTGCAATTGTCGGCAAACTTGCGGTAGTCCAGCTTCTGCTGGTGGCCTGCCGAGTCCAGGTAGGTCATGTGGGCGTTGACCACGCCGCAGGCCGGCTCCGGGTCTTCGGAAAGCGACAGCACCTTCTGGATATCCAGGTGGGTGCCGTAGCGGTAGGTTTGCGCCTGGACGTTGCTCTCGGCCCGGGCCGACAGGGTGCAGATGTTCAGCGCGGCGAAAAGGCAAGCGGCGTAGATGGCTTTGGTGTTCATGGCGGAGTCCTCGTTCAATGGATGGTTTTCTGCCGAGGTCTGCCGTGGCGCCTCGATGGAAGCCATTGAACGTCCTTGAGGTATCGCGCCTGTATCGAGCCCGCTGGCTTTTTGCATCGCTGTGTATCCGCTACGCCCCAGATACACTGCAATACAAACCGTCGCGAGCCGGGCCGGACGGGGCCTGTAGACTGACCACAACGAAACGCCAAGAGGGCTGGACACCATGGATCATGTCGATCACGTGCTGATAGTGGATGACGATCGCGAGATCAGAGAACTGGTGGGCAACTACCTGAAGAAGAACGGCCTGCGCACCACCGTTGTCGCCGATGGCCGGCAGATGCGTGCGTTCCTGGAAACCACTCCGGTGGACCTGATCGTGCTGGACATCATGATGCCGGGGGACGACGGCCTGGTACTCTGCCGGGAACTGCGCGCCGGCAAGCACAAGGCCACCCCGGTGCTGATGCTCACCGCTCGCAACGACGAGACCGACCGCATCATCGGCCTGGAAATGGGCGCCGACGATTACCTGGTCAAGCCGTTCGCCGCCCGGGAACTGCTGGCGCGTATCAACGCGGTACTGCGCCGCACGCGCATGCTGCCGCCCAACCTGGTGGTTACCGAAAGCGGACGCCTGCTGGCGTTCGGCCGCTGGCGCCTGGACACCACCGCCCGCCACCTGCTGGACACCGACGGCACCATGGTTGCCCTGAGCGGCGCCGAGTACCGTTTGCTGCGAGTGTTCCTCGACCATCCGCAGCGAGTGCTCAACCGCGACCAACTGCTCAACCTGACCCAAGGCCGCGATGCTGACCTGTTCGATCGTTCCATCGACCTGCTGGTCAGTCGCTTGCGCCAGCGCCTGCTGGACGATGCGCGGGAGCCGGCCTACATCAAGACCGTGCGCAGCGAAGGCTATGTGTTCTCACTGCCGGTGGAAATCCTCGAGGCTTCGGTATGAACCTTTCACTGCGCTGGCCGCGCACGCTCGCGTCGAGGCTGTCGCTGATCTTCCTGATCGGCCTGATCCTGGCCCAGGGTCTGTCCTTTGGGGCCCAGTATTACGAGCGCTACCAGACGGCAAAGACCACCATGCTCGGCAACCTGGAGACCGATGTCGCCACCTCCGTCGCGATCCTCGACCGCTTGCCCGCCGCCGAGCGCCAGGCCTGGCTGCCGAAACTGACCCGGCGCAACTACGGTTATCTGCTCGATGCAGGCCAGCCCGGCCAACCGATGCTCCCGGACGATGCGCCGGTGTCAGTGAGTTCGATCCAGGAGGCCCTCGGCCAGGCCTACGCCCTGACATTCACCGATATTCCCGGGCCGCAGAAACATTATCAGGCGCACTTGCGCCTGGCGGACGGCAACCCCCTGACCATCGACGTCCGTCCGGCGATGATGCCCCTCTCCCCCTGGTTGCCAGTGGTATTGCTGGGCCAGTTGGCGCTGTTGATCGGCTGCACCTGGCTGGCCGTCCGCATCGCCGTCAGTCCTCTGACCCGATTGGCCCAGGCGGTGGAAACCCTCGACCCGAACGCCCACAGCGTACGCCTGGAGGAACAGGGCCCGACCGAAGTGGTGCACGCCGCCAAGGCTTTCAACGCCATGCAGGACCGCATCGCCGCCTACCTCAAGGAGCGCATGCAGCTGCTGGCGGCGATTTCCCACGACCTGCAGACGCCCATCACACGCATGAAACTGCGCGCCGAATTCATGGACGAAGGTCTGGAGAAGGACAAGCTGTTCAGCGATCTGGGCGAAATGGAGCACCTGGTGCGTGAAGGCGTGGCTTATGCCCGCAGTATCCATGGTGCCACCGAGGCCAGCTGCCGTCTGAACCTGGATGCCTTTCTCGACAGCCTGGTATTCGACTATCAGGACACCGGCAAGGACGTGCAGTTGAGCGGGAAAAACGCGGCGGTCATCGACACCCGCCCCCATGCCTTGCGGCGGGTGCTGGTCAATCTGGTGGATAACGCTCTGAAGTTCGCCGGCGCGGCGCAGATCCAGGTGCAACTCGCCGACAACGGCCAACTGAGCATCCAGGTGCTGGACCGTGGCCCGGGCATCAACGACCAGGAACTGGCCGAAGTGTTAAAGCCGTTTTACCGGGTGGAAAGCTCCCGCAACCGCGAAACCGGCGGCACCGGGCTGGGCCTGGCAATCGCCCAGCAACTGGCACTTGCCATGGGCGCCTCCCTGACCCTGAGCAACCGCGAAGGCGGCGGACTGTGTGCCGAACTGCGCCTGAACCGCGAAGCTCCTCACGCCCACTGAACACCCTCTTTTGTGGGAGCGAGCCTGCTCGCGATGGCGATCTATCTACCGGCACAGATGCTGACTGGCCGGGCGCCATCGCGAGCAGGCTCGCTCCCACAGGGGAATGGCGCTGTACTTTCCTTCTGCAGACCACACAACACACTGCGGGAACTGTTGGTGGCTTTTGTATAAGTATGTGTCTGCCGGTACCCGGCTTACACAAGCTTGCGATAAGGCCCCGTTGAAGACACACCCTGCCTACACCCGCTTGAAAGACTCCCTGGTGTTCCCGGCGCAGAACGCCGGTTCCCAAGGAGATTCAACATGTACCCCACCGTCACCAATACCGTCAAAGCACTACACACCCCGCTCGATCACGCCGGTCCATGGCTCGCGCCCCTGGGCCTGCGGCTGTTCCTGGCCTGGGAGTTTTTCGAGTCCGGGCTGGAGAAATGGAACGGCAGCAACTGGTTCGCCGAGATCCAGTCGGCCTTCCCCTTCCCGTTCAATCATCTGCCGGCCAGTTGGAACTGGGAGCTGTCGATGTGGGCAGAGCTGGTCTGCGCCATTGCTCTGTTGATCGGCCTGGGAACGCGATTGTCGGCTCTGGTACTGGTCATCGTCACCGTGGTCGCCACCGCAGCGGTGCACTGGCCGGCAGACTGGTCGACCTTGAGCGAACTGGCGCAAGGGTATGCGATCAGCAATAAAGGCCATGGCAACTTCAAACTGCCACTGATCTACCTGGTGGCGCTGTTGCCGCTGCTGTTGCAGGGGGCTGGGAAATTGAGTGTGGATGCGCTGATAAAGAAAGGCCTGCACCGCCAATAACACGGCCAGACACAACCCCTGAGAAAAACACAACCCCCTGTGGGAGCGAGCCTGCTCGCGATAGCGGTGGGTCAGCAATATTATGATTGACTGACACTCCGCTATCGCGAGCAAGCTCGCTCCCACAGGTTGGGCGTTTCAGTTGGAGGATTGGGTGGAGATGCCAACCACCCCTTCTCCGTGCATCTTGCGCACCAGCGCCATCGCATCCTCCATGAATCCGAACGAGCTGACCCCGGCCTCCCGCGCCAACACCACCAGTTGCTCGCGCCCATCCAGCTCGGGAAACGCTTCGATGCGCTGCAACAACCGCCAGGCCAACGGGCTCAGTTCGGAAAAACGTACCTGGAACTGCGCGGTTCGCCGCACCAGTAGCAACGTTGGTTCGGACGGCGGCGTCGCCGGTTGATAGTGCGGCGCCAGCCGATGCACCGGCCATTGATAAGCCAGCGGCCAGGCCAGGGGCGAGAGGCGCAAGGGCTGGTCGAGCAACGACGCTTCGTCACCGGCAGGCAGCGATTCGGCGTCCGATTGCAGCAGCGCCATCTCAACCCACTCATAGTGCGCCAGCTCCGCCATGAACGGCGGCCAGTCCGGTGCCTGTACCGTGGCGAGATACCCGACGAATTCCTGGGAAATTTCACCGAACCTGGGCGTGGTACAGCGATGATCGCGCAGGAAGCCGCGCACGCAAGCGCGCCATTGGTCCTGCCCGAGCTGGCTGATCAATACCGGGAAAGTGCCGCTGAGCAGCGAGCGCATGTTCTCGAAGATCAGCTCGCGATACACCGCCGCTCGCGCCGGGTCCATATCGGCCGGGGCCGGGCAATGCTCAGGGTCACGCAAATAGCGGGTCAACGCCTGTTGCTGCTGATGCAGCGTCCGCGACGGCTCAACCATGGGCCACCGCCCGCCGCGGCTCGGCCTGCTGTTGTAACTGGCGGATGGTCTGCAGTTCGGCCACCAGGGCGGCATAGGGCGGGAAGTTGAAATCCCGTTCGAGCAAGGTCGGCTGGACGCCGAAACGCTCATAGGCGTGTGCGAGCAACGACCAGACCACCGGTTTGACCGGAGCGCCATGACTGTCGATTTTCAACGTCTCAGACTCGTCGTAGTGCCCGGCCACGTGCATCGCCACTACCCGGCCAGGCTCCAGGCCGTCGAGGAAGGCCTGGGGATCGAAGCCATGATTGATCGCGTTGACGTAAACGTTGTTGACGTCCAACAACAGGTCGCAATCGGCTTCGCGCAGGACCGCGCGGGTGAATTCCAGCTCGCTCATGTCCTGGCGAGGCGCCGCGTAGTAGGAAACGTTCTCCACCGCCAGGCGCCGGCCCAACACGTCCTGAGCCTGGCGAATACGGGCCGCCACGTGGTGCACCGCCTCTTCGGTAAAGGGCAACGGCAGCAGGTCGTACAGATGCCCCTCGTCACCGCAGTAACTCAAGTGTTCGCTGTACAACGGAACGTCAAAGCGCTCCAGAAAGCCGCGCACCTGCTTCAGGAATCCCTGGTCCAGCGGCGCCGGCCCGCCCAGGGACAGTGACAGGCCGTGGCACGACAACGGGTAGCGTTCGGCCAGGGAGCGCAAAGCGGCGCCGTGGGGGCCGCCGATCCCGATCCAGTTTTCCGGAGCGACCTCCAGGAAATCGAAGTCCCCGACCGGCGCCTGGCGCAGCTCGTCGAGCAAGGCCCGGCGCAGCCCAAGCCCGGCGGATGAAGGGAAAAGGGTATTTGACATGGCACATCTCCTTGAAATGGCGATGTGGGGAGCCCTGCTCCGGCTTCCAAATACGCATCAAACCCCGTGGCGAGGGAGCTTGCTCCCGCTTGAGTGCGCAGCACTCACAACAATGGGACTGCCTCACAGCCCAGCGGGAACGAGCTCCCTCGCCACAGGGTTTGCTTAACGGCGTACATTCAGGCCGGTATAGATGATCATCTCCCCACGGGAGGAATCAGGACTCGATAGCCGCCCCGCACTTACCCTCGCCACACTTGCCTTCAGCGGTTTTCGCCTGGGCGGACAGGTACTGCTTGGCTTCCGGCAGCGAGATACCGCCGTCGTGGTTGGCGTCGATCTTGTCGAATTCAGCCGCACGCTCCGGTGCGGCGGCGATGAACTCATCGCGCGACACCTTGCCGTCGTGGTTGGTATCGGTCTTGGCGAACTTGTCTTCGCCGCACTTGCCTTCGGCGGGCTTCTTCACGGTGTCCGCCGCGGCCAGGGTGTAACCCTGCGCCAGGTCGTTCATGGTCAGGGCCGACGCGCTGGCGGACAGTCCGAGGCCACCGACCAGGGCCAGGCCAAGTGCAAGAGAAGAGGTGCGAGAGAAGTTGAGCATGGAGTATTCCTCGATTGATCAATTGCGCCAGTCACCCACATCGCAGGGTCGATGTCGGCTGGCTGGCGTAGTTAATCGTCGGTGTGTATCCGCGCTGTGTCGCAGGCACCGGCCTTCGTCAAGCAGGTGTATCCACGGCGCCCCGGTACACACTGCGATACAAGCCCGGCACCGCTGCGTGAAAAAATCGAAACCTTGAGCGGCGTGCGTCGGTCAAGTCCTTAAGCACGTCAACCGCGCAGGCCGCTCGACGCGGCGGCGCCGTCAAACGAGGGACAGACATGAGCATGACCGTCGGTGATTTTCTGGTGGAGCGCCTTTATGAATGGGGGGTGCGCCGCATCTATGGCTATCCGGGCGATGGCATCAACGGCGTGTTCGGCGCCTTGAACCGGGCCAATGGCAAGATCCGCTTCATTCAGGCCCGGCACGAGGAAATGGCCGCTTTCATGGCCAGCGCCCACGCCAAATTCACAGGTGAACTGGGCGTGTGCATCGCCACCTCGGGGCCTGGCGCGTCTCACTTGGTGACCGGGCTGTACGATGCGCGGCTGGACCACATGCCGGTGCTGGCGATCTGTGGCCAGCAGGCCCGCACCGCCCTGGGCGGCCATTACCAACAGGAACTGGACCTGGTCAGCCTGCTCAAGGACGTGGCCGGGGCATTTGTGCAGCAGGCCAGCGCGCCCTCCCAGGTGCGTCATCTGCTGGACCGTGCGGTGCGCACGGCGGTGGGCGAGCGCCGGGTCACGGCGCTGATCCTGCCCAACGATCTCCAGGAGTTGGCCTACACCGAGCCGCCGCGCCAGCACGGCACGGTGCATTCCGGCGTCGGCTATCGCAAACCCAAGGTGGTGCCCTACGAAGAAGACCTGCGCAAGGCCGCCGAGGTGTTGAACGCCGGCAAGAAAGTCGCGATCCTGGTCGGCGCCGGCGCGCTGCATGCCACTGACGAAGTGATCGCCATCGCCGACAAGCTCGGGGCCGGCGTGGCCAAGGCCCTGCTCGGCAAAGCCGCCGTGCCGGACGATCTGCCCTGGGTCACCGGCTCCATCGGCTTGCTGGGCACCGAACCCAGCGACAAGCTGATGGCCGGCTGCGACACGCTGCTAATGATCGGTTCCGGTTTCCCCTACGCCGAGTTCCTGCCCCCCGAAGGTCAGGCCCGTGGGGTGCAGATCGACATCCAGCCGGACATGCTCAGCCTGCGCTACCCCATGGAAGTCAGCCTGCACGGCGACAGCGTCGACACCCTGCGCGCCCTGCTGCCGCTGATCGAAGAAAAACCCGACCGCGCCTGGCGCAAGAAAATCGAGCAGTGGCGCGAGCGCTGGGACAAGACCCTGGAAAAACGCGCCCTGGTGTCGGCCAAGCCGATCAATCCGCAAAGGGTCACGTTCGAACTGTCGCCCCGCCTGCCCGATCGCGCCATCATCACCTGCGACTCCGGTTCCTGCGCCAACTGGTACGCCCGGGATATCCAGATCCGGCGCGGCATGATGTGCTCGTTGTCCGGTGGCCTGGCGTCCATGGGCGCCGCCGTGCCCTATGCCATTGCCGCCAAGTTCTGCCATCCGGACCGTCCGGTGGTCGCCCTGGTGGGCGATGGCGCCATGCAGATGAATAGCATGGCCGAGTTGATCACCGTCGCCAAATACTGGCGCACCTGGGCCAATGGCAGCTGGATCTGCGCGGTGTTCAACAACCGCGACCTGAATCAGGTGACCTGGGAACAACGGGTCATGGAGGGCGACCCGAAATTTTCCGCTTCCCAGGACATTCCCGACGTGCCTTACCACCTGTTCGCCGAGTCCATCGGCCTGAAGGGCATCCTGGTGCTGCACGAAGACGATGTCGCCGGCGCCTGGGAGCAAGCGCTGGCAGCGGATCGTCCGGTGCTGATCGAATTTCGCACAGACCCCGACGTACCGCCCCTGCCACCGCACATCAAGCTGGAACAGGCGAAAAAATTCGCCTCGACCCTGCTCCAGGGCGACCCGAACGAGCGCGGCATCGTGGTGGAAACCGCCAAGCAGGTGCTCAGCAGCCTCCTGCCTGGCCAGCGCAAAGACAAGGACTGAAGCTGCAAACCCACCCCGTGGCGAGGGAGCTTGCTCGCGCTGGCCTGCAAAGCAGGCCCCCTTCTTGAGAAAGCTTCTTGAGAAAGCTTCGCACTCAAGCCAGGACAAGCCCCCTGCCACAGAATGATTTCGCCATCATGACTAAGTTAATCACCCCACCCGCCGATACAGGACATGTGCGGGTGAAATCGCTTTTTGCTGATGACTTATTTTTATGACTGACGATGCGGGCAACGATCCAACCGAGCTGCCTCCGGGCTCGCCAAGCCGAAGCTTCACCCGTCGGACCTTCCCGGCCATCATGTTGCTGCTGTTCGTCATGTCCGCACTGGCGATTGCCGTACTGCTCAACATCACCGAAGTCCAGGACCGCCGCGCCCGCGAGCAGAGCCTGTTCTTTGCCCAACGGGCGATCGACGGTATCCGTACCGGCATCGGTCGGGACCTGAGCGACTACTCCAAGTGGAGCGACGCCTACCGGCACCTGCACATCAAGATGGACAAAGACTGGGCCTACGATCAGGAAAACGTCGGCAGCAGCGTGTTTTCGCTCTACGGCTACCAGGCAGTGTTTGTCATTTCCCCCACCGGCAAAACCGTCTATTCGGTCATCGACGGCGAGATGAGCGAAGTCGCTGCCCAGACCTGGCTGGCGGGTGATCTGCGGGCGCTGATGAAGAAGGCCCGCGCCCCGGAAAACCGCGACGAAGTGATTGTCGAGATGGCTCATCACAACGGCGCACCGGCATTCGTTGCCACCGCTGCCATCACCACCGGTACTGACAATAGCGTGCCCGAGATTCCCGGTCCGCCGAGTCTGTTGCTGTTCGTGAAAGTGCTCGATACCCCATCGCTGCAAAACCTGGCCCGCGACTTCGCCCTGCCCGATGCCCATATCGCCTGGTCCCCGGGCCCACCCGATACTGCCCAGGTGCTGCTGGACAATCTGACCCGGGAGGCGCTGACCTGGCGTCCGGCGACACCCGGCAATGACCTGCGCAAAGTCCTCTTGCCGTTGCTGGCCGTCGCTTTGCTGGTGCTGGCAGTCCTGGCTCTGGCCGTGTTGCGCCATGCGCTGGTCATGCTCCGCGCTCAGGAGCGTCAGTACGCCAGCCTGCTGGCGCACCGCAAGGCGTTGGAGCGCAGCGAAGAACGCTTCCGGGATATCGCCGAAGTATCGTCTGACTGGTTATGGGAGGTCGATTCGAACGGGACGCTGACTTATCTGTCGGAACGTTTCGAGCAGGTCACCGGTTTCAATCCTGCCGATTGGCTGGGCAAGCCCCTGCACCGGTTGCTACATCCCCATGGCGGTTCGATCTCGATTGCCCAGTGGCTGCTCGGCGGAGCCAACAGCGCGTCCTCGACCCCACTGCTCTGCGAATACACGGCGCGCAACCAACGCATCCGCACTTGCAAGCTTTCGGTGCGGGCCATCGAGGCCGGCACCCTGGGCTTTCGCGGCACCGCCACCGATATCACCGAGGAGCTTCGGGCGCTGGCGCAGATCAAGCACCTTTCCCTGCACGACCCGCTGACCGGGCTGGCGAACCGCAATCGCTTGTTCGATTGCCTGAGCGAACACCTCGATCCGGCCAATGGCGTGCCGTTGGCGGTGCTGAACCTGGACATGGACCGCTTCAAGCCGGTCAACGACTCCCTTGGGCATGCCGTGGGGGACAAGGTGCTCAAGGAGGTGGCGCATATCCTTCAGCAGAATGTACGCAGCACCGACCTGGTGGCGCGCCTGGGCGGTGATGAGTTCGTCATCGTCATGCCCAACCCTGGCAAGGCACAGGATCTGGACCAGCTGTGCCAGCGCTTGATCGATTGCATGCAGCGGCCCATGCACCTGGGCGACAACACCTTGTACCTGGGCGTGAGCATCGGGGTGGCCTGGGCGCAGCCCGGTGACGAGCGCGCCGATGAACTGCTGCGCCATGCCGACATCGCCTTGTATGCGGCCAAGGCAGCTGGTCGCAACACCTGGCGGGTGTACGTCGAGGCCATGGGCAACGTCGCGCGCGACCGTCGGCGCTACGAACAGCAACTGCGCGATGCGATGCACCGGGACCAACTGGAACTGCGCTACCTGCCTCGTTTCGACATGAACGCCGAACAATTGCACGGCTTCGAAGCGCAGACGTTCTGGCACCACCCTGAAAAAGGCGAGCTGGGCGGGGCCGACTTCATCCCGATCGCCGAAGCGTCCGGGCAGTTGCAAGACCTGGGCACGTGGATGCTGATCAACGTGTGCGAAGAGGCGGCAACCTGGCCGGACACGGTGAATGTCTCCCTGGCGGTTTCCCCGAAGTGGTTCAGCAGCAGCTTTCTGCTCGAACAAGTGCAAACAGCCCTGGATGCGAGCAGCCTGGATCCGCACCGCCTGACACTGGAAGTGGCCGAGGGGATTCTGCTGACCGATCACAAGACCGTCGCCAATACCCTGCACGCCCTGAAAAAACTGGGCGTGCGGATCAACATCGACAAGTTCGGTACCAACATCGCATCCTTGCGTGAAGTCTTGAACCAGCCGTTCGACGGTATCCGCTTCGATCGCAACATCCTCGCGCAACTGGGCCTGGAGCAAGACCAGGAAGGCGTGCTGGCGATGATCCGGTTGAGTCGTAGCGTAGGGCTGACGGTCACCGCCGAAGGCATCGAGAACGCCCGCCAATACGGCCAGCTGCGCAGCGTCGCCTGCGACCATGTGCAAGGCCCCTACTTCGGCTCGGCCCTGGCCCGCTCGGAAATGGCCTCGTTCTTTACCACTCCGCGGTGGTTGTAAGGCACACTCGAAGTATTCACAAACCGATAGACCGCCATCGCGAGCAGGCTCGCTCCTACAGGGAATTGGGGTTGGATTCGGGTTCCGTGACCGCCAGGAAATCCCATTTGAGAACGGGCTTGCTCGCGAACGCGCTCTGGCAGCCCACATCTTTGGCGGCTGAACCATCGCCTTCGCGGGCAAGCCTGCTTCCACGGAATCTTCGGCATGCCTGCAAATCCTGCGTACCCCACAGATCCACTGTGGGAGCGAGCCTGCTCGCGATGGCGCCGGCACAGTCACCACCGCACGCATCCCCTGCCTCACAAACTCAACCGCCCCCGCTCCTCCTCGGTCAACCGCTGTCGGGTCTGCTCATCCAAGGGCCCGGCACCGAGCACCTGCACGGGGCTGGCGGGGTCATAGGTTCTCGGCGCTTCGCGGCTGGCGCCGTCCCGGGACGGAGCCAGTTGTTCGGTGCCGAAGCTCACCACCTGCACGGTGAACACCGACGCCTGGTTCTGCCGCGCCGCCGACTGCTGTTGGCGCGCCACATCCTCAGCCGCCTGGGTCGCCGAAGAGGCCGCCGAACTGGCGGAGGTAATCGCCCCGGTGTTGACCGTGGCCGCCAGCGGCACGCCGGTGGATTTGCCCTGGGTCTGGATGTTCGCCGCATTCACGACGGTCAATGCCGCGATGTTCACATTACCCGAGACCCGGATCCCCGCCTCGCCCGCATCGATGGTGCCCAGCGGCGCGATCAGGTCGATGTCGCCGGGCGCCACCTCGGCAATCGGATTGAGGGTGGCGATACCGGCACCGGTGCTTGGCACCGACGGCGACAGGCTCACATTGCCCCAGGTGTCGTACAGTCGTTTTGGCGGCGTGTAGACCACCGTGGTCTTCGAACCGCGCCCGGCGTTGATGTCGCCCTGGGCCGACCAGCCGAGGATCGAACCGCCAAAGGTGGTCATGATCCGGCTCTGCCCCAGCAGGATGCTGTTGTGTGCGTACAGTTGGATATTACCCTCGCCCTGGGTGATGACCCCCGCGGTGGATGGCGGTGCATTACCCTCGATGCCGAAGGTCTGGCCACCGCCCGGGGTAAGCATCTGGATGCTGCCGCCGAAATCGGTGTGCACGCCTGCCCCACCGAACATCGTGATGTCGCCCTTGTACGTGATCGCATTGCCCGCCACATCTTTGTCCGGGAACAACAGCGCGATGGCCTCCCGACCGCGCAGATAGCTTCCCTGGCGCACACCACCGGCTTCGTTGTACTCACGCCCACCGGCCTTGAGCTCGGCAAAGTACACCTCGCGGGCAAACACCCGCTGCTGTTCGGCCGGCAGCGCCGCGAAATAGGCACGGGCCTGCTCGCTGTCGCCGCTGAAGCCGAAGCGCCGCTGCAGCCAGTCCACCAGTTGCGCTTCATAAGTCTTGGCGACCTTACCGTCCTGGCTCGCCAGGGGCACGCCGGCCAGTGCCTGGTTCGCCGGGTCCAGGTACGCCTTGATAAAGCGCTGGTAATCCGCGCCGTCGAGACCCGCGCCGGCTTGCAGCACCAGACTCGCGCCAGGGCGCGAATCGCCCGGCACCACGGCGCCGAGGCTGGTGATGCTGACCTTGTCGTCCATCAGGATGTTGCGCCCGGCAGTGATCTCCAGCAGGCCGGGACCGGCGACGTTGAAGTTGCTGTAGAGGATGTCGCGCCCGGCCGAGACGATGGAGATATCGGTGGGGTTGTTGTGGATGAAGAGGTTGCCGGCGACGGTGTAGTTCCCCGCTTCATTGTTGTCATCACTGCGCGATCCGGCCAGCGGTACCCCGCTGCTGACGATGTCTCGTCCAGCCATCATCCGGACAGTTCCGGCGCCTTCGTATGCAATTCGCCCAGGCCATCTGGCCGTGGAAGCGGATGTCATGGATCGACCGGTGGTCACCGCCAGCAAGTCGCCTTCAAGCGCATAGAAGCGAACAGGATCGGCATTGAGGGCCCATTCGTTGGAAGCGCTGCTGGTGTCGAAGGCAAACAGCGGCAGCATGTTCGAACTAAGGCGCACGGGATTGCCATCAGCCGAGAGATTGCTGACCTTGATACTGATGCCGCTATCGACGGAAGCGGCATACGCTGGCCGCAATGGCGTCGCCAAAGCGGTCGACGCGGCGCCGGAACGACTGACCGACATGTCGCCGCCATAAATGGAATCGCCGGCCATGAATTGCAACTCGCTGTTGATGCCGGGAGCGAGCAGCAGGGCTGGACGATTATCGCCGCTGTAGCCTGCGTCATAGACGGCCGAAGATTTTCCGTAATAGAGGCTGCCACTGGCCGCCACCGCTCTGAGAATCGATGGGTAGACCACCGCCAGGTCCGTTGCGGTACTGGAGGTGAAAGGCGTCAGGTTACCTCCGGACGACCACAAGTCGATCGCAGTATTAGCCGTCCATAGCGTGAACCAGCTCAGTCCGGATCCGTTACTGTCGGCGTCCTTGAAGCGAGAGGCGCTCATCATCGGCGCCCGTCCCGGGTCGGCGACGTCCATCACGACAAGGTCGCCCGAGGTTGTCAGATCGAAAGTGGCATCGCCCGGCATGAGGGTCAGGCCACCGGTAGCAAATCCTCGCGTGGACTTGAAGGAGTCGTAGGCTCGCGTTTCTCCGGGGGACTGCGCCGAGGCAGCGTTACCGTATTGAAGGTCGATACGGCCGATGGCGCCACTATCGATCTGTGCGTGGCCGCGCAGGTTGGTGACCGCACCGTTGAGATGCCCGGCCACGAACGGGCTCCCGGGATTCAAGGCACCGCCTACATGCAGATTGAGATCACCACCGCCGGTCAGCTGCAGACTGCCATCGGAGCCTACGCGACCCGTGCTGCCCACCGCGAGCACTAAACCCTGGCTACGGCTGCTGCTGCCGAACTGAAGAAGACTACCCGTCAGTTGATCGATTACCCCGGCATCGCCGGCGACCTGAACATTCAGGTCGCCGCCGCCCAGCGTACCGAAACCGGTAAATCCAACCATCAGATCGGCCTTGCTGGGATCCTGGGCAGCGGTGTAGCTACCAAAATTGATCCACCAGGCGGACGGCTGTGCCCCGCTACCCGTAGCGACAGAACCGTTGCCTTGACGCCACAACCAGTTACCGACATTGACCGTGTCGTAGCCGGTGTCGAGTAGATTGGGCCGCCCATAACTGCTGCTGGAAACATCCATGGCATTGCCGACCAGGTTACCACCGACCTTCAAGGTCAAGTTGCCACCCGCATCGGGGTACCAAGCGCGATAGACACTGTTGACGCCGCCGTCCACGAATTGCTCATTTTCGCCTGTTGCGTCATTGAGCACTGTATTTCCTGCCCCCAACGCCTTGGGCTGGTTGTACGGGTCGCCAGCGTAGGTTGCGTTGGCCGAGCTGCCGGCGGTGTAGACCCCATAAAGGGAATCCATTTTCAAATCACCGGCCGACAGCAACTCAAGGTCCGCCGTGCCAGTACGAATGACACTCCAGCGTTGGCTGCCCGGCTTATATCCGGGGGGACCACCCTCTTCACAACGAGACGGGTCGTCGATACACAGATTAGGATCGCCGAACCCAACGAAGTCCACGGGCTGCCCTACCATGCTGGTATCACCAAAAAACTCCAGCGATCCGGCTTCGGTCCAGACCATACTCGGCACACCAAATACGCCGTAATGACTGTCAGCCAGGTGAAGATCGCCACTGGCCGATGCCGGCTGCACGACCCGACTGTCCGCCGCCTGCGTATCGGCGCCGGCCACCAACCGTAGGGACCAGGACTGCGAGCCCTCGGCCAGCATTGGCGCAATGGCCCAGTTGCTGCCCGCCACTTCCGGACGCAGTTGCACCGACTCGACACCCGCCGGCAGCTTGATGTCGGTACCTGAAGGAATTTTCGAACCCACATTCAATGCCAGGGGACCGCTGAGACGCACGACGTTGGTCAAGCCATGGGTCGCGTCCGCAATGCCTGGCAGTGCAACGCCTTTGGGCCAGGTCAGGCCGCCAATGGTTGCGCTGCTGCCCAGCAGGCTCCCAGCCCCCAGCACTGTGCCCGCATCAAGGGTCTGAGTCGAAGCCAACAAAGTGCCGGCGGCGAACAACAGATTACCCGAGGCGTCATGCACCGCCGCGGCGAGCACCGTGCCCGCCGGCAGTACCAAAGGTTGTTCAAGCGTCGCGGCTACCGGCAGCCGCGTCCCCGCCGCCAGAGTGGCGCCCTTGAGCGGCACGTCGAAATTGAGCACCGAGCCGGCCGGAAACGCCGTGTCCTCCGCCAGGGTTACGCCGGGACCGGGCACGACGATATCGCCCGCCGCAAAATCAATACCCGGCAACAGCACCCAGCCCTTGTCATCGTTGCTGGCCGGCGGCTGGGCGAAACCGTCGGTAATGCTGCCATAGATATTCAGATCGCCCCCGGCGCGCAACGTCAGGCTCGCGGATTCGCCGGAGCCATAGACGTTCTCGTCCAGTGGGTTATGCCGATTGAGGCTCTCATAGCGATAGCGCGACAGGTCCAGATCGCCCTGGACCACCAGGTCGCCATCGGCCGTCGCGCTCACCACCTCCACGCCAGGGCGCAGATGGAACACATCGCGATAGCGGCTGTTGTGCAGTCCGGCGAGTTTGCGCTGCAACAGATCGTCGTTGGCGTGGGCCTGAGTGATGAACGCGGTGTTGTCATCGTGCACAGCGTCCAACCACGCTTGATCGATGACCTGATAAGGCTTGCCGCTGGCCGCCGGTACGTTGATCAGCGGTGCATCGTCGTATTGCCACATAGCCACCAGCGCGATCGAGCGGGCGCCTTGGACATCCACGGCGCCGCTGGCATCGATCGCTACGTCGCCGCCTGAAACACCGCCCAGTCGTGGTGCGTTGAGCTGCAATGTTCCGCGAGCGCGACCGTCATTCATACCCGGCTTACTGCCCAGCGTTACCTCGGTGCCATGGCGCAGGTCGATACGGGCACCATTGCCCAGGGTCAGCAGCCCTTGTCGTGCGGTCAGGTCCACAATGGCACGGTTCGGCGAGTCGATGATCTTGCCGTAGCTGTCCACCCGCAGGCGGCGGCCATGGGCATCGAGCACCGCTGCGCTGCCCAGGGTCAGGGCATTGCCGGCGGCCAGATAAATACTGCCGACGCGCTCACCGCTGGCGTCCACCTTACCGTTGACCAGCAGGCTGCCGTTGTCCACCGACACGTTGATCGACGAGGCCTTGAGCCCGTCGCCGATCACCAGGCTGCCCTGTTTGAGCTGGAACCCCCGGGCGCCGAACACCTGCCCATCGTTCAAACGCTGGTTCAACGCCGCGAACTGCTCGCTGAGGCTGCCGCTGTGGCCCAGGCGCTGGGCCTGGATCTCCACGCTGCCGGCCAGGTACGGCATGGCGGTGCCACCGGCGTCGTATTCGCCCGTGCTGCTACCCAGAATCCGCCCTTGCAGGTCCACCACGCCCGCCGCCCCGTCCACGGCCACGGCGCTGAGCCGACCGGCCTGGTTGTTGCGAGCCGAGACGTCGATGGTCGAGCCACCGGCCTGACGGATGTCGCCGTTCTGGCTTTGCAGAATCACCTCGCCGCCAGCGCTGTAACGCGTCACATCGTTGAAGGTCAGCGTGCGACCCGCCACGTCGATCTGCGCCTCATCGGCCAGGGTCAGGTCGCGGGTCGCGCTCAGAGTCAGCTTGCCACTGGGTAGCACCACCGCGCTGGCCAGGTTGACGGTCGCGCCCTTGAGGGATAGCTCGCCGCCAAGCCCGGAGACAGCGCCCGGCTTGGTGCCCGCACCCGCTACGTTGATCGCCCCACCCGCAGTGATGCGGTTGATCGAACCGGCTTCACCGGTCAACAACGGAGTAAGGATATTCAGGTTGCCGCCGCTGTAGGCGAAACCTGTTTTCGGGTCGTATGCACCCTGGGTCTGATACACCGCCAGGCTGCCCTTGTGGTTGGCGGTCAGACGCTCGCTGGCGCTGAGGTTGACGTTGGCAAAGCCCAGGGCCAGACGGTCCAGGGTAGTGACCGAGCTCGGCTGGGCGAATTCACCATAGCCGAACTCGATGCGCTGGGCCTGGATGTCCAGGCGACCGGCGCCGGTCCCGGCCCCGCCGGCGATGACCGAACCCGGCGCGCCGACGGCGCCGTTCCAGATCAAGTTGGCGGTGCGGATGGTCGCTACGTCATTGGCGTTGCCGGCGCCATAAATCGCCGGGGTGCTGAGCATCAGGTTGTTCAGGCGCGACTTACCAGTGGCCGAATCATAGGTGTCGAGGCTGACGGTGCCATAGAAATTCAGCGCCTGACTGGCCGACAGTTCGAGGGTCTCCAGGGCCGGAGCACCATATTGGGTGTCCCCGCGCAACAGGCGATCCAGGACGGTCTGGCTCAGGGTCAGACCGGCAGGCAGTACATTGCGCCCCGACGCATCGCTCAATGCCTGGGCGGTGCCGACGTTGATGTTGCTCAGGGCCAGGGTCAGGTGACGGGTGCCGTAACGTACCTGGTCGTCCAGTTCCAGGCTGCCAGCGGTGCCTGCAACGATACTGCCTTCGGAGTGAATGCGTGTGACGCCACTGCAAGGCGTCAGGCGGCAGCCACCGATATTGATGGAGCCTGCGCCGCCCGATGGAGGGGCCAGTACGCTGAGCAAACCATTGGAGGCGGCCAGCATATTGGCGTCGTTGTTGAGACTGTAAATAAAGCCATTTCGGGCGTCGTAAGCAGCCGCGCCACGACCGATGGTGTTGATGACAGCGCCCTGTTCCATCGATAGCTCGCCGCCATTGGCCAACAGGAAAACCTCAGGTGCTGCTAAAGCCGCCCCTTCACGCAATGTCACGCTACGCGACATCTCAAACACCGGAGTCACGTAATTTCCGCTTTGACCGTAACTAACCGAAAACAGGCCGCCTATGACCTGACGCGTAGCGTTCAATGCATTCAGGCTTTGGGCAGTGAGGGTCACGCCCTCGAAACCAGCCGTGGCCCCACGCCCATCCGCAACCACTTCCAGCGCGCTCCGGGCGTAACCAACCACTGAGACGGAACCGCCGAAGCCTCCCACCTGAGGCGCGAACTTGCCGATGCCCTTGAAGGAGAAGGCTTGATCCCCTGCTCCAGGGGCCAGGTTCAGTTTCAAGGTCTTGGCGTCTACCGGCAGCATTGCCCGGGGTACGCCCAGACGAGCGGCGTCGGCCACGGCGAATTGCGCGTAGCTCGTTTCGTTGTATTGCGAATAACGGCGCAGCACATCCCCCGACGTCAGAATGACCTGACTGGACAAACTGTTGCGCTGCCCGGTATTGGCCACCGACAGCACCCCGCCGGTCGCCCAGGAACCGTTGCGCATCTGCTGCGCGCCCGTTGTGGCGACTTGCCCCGCCAAGCCATTGATCTCAACCCGGAACGCACCCGGCAGCAAGGCGTAGGTGGACGGCATCAACGTATAGGTGCCTGCGGCCAGCCCCGCAACGCCAGCACCGATGGTGATTTGCTGCCCCACCCTCGGATCCACAGCGCCGCCCTCGGGGGCGACCGGCGCGTACTGGCTCTGGTTGCCCGGCACAATGGCGTAGACCGGGTTGCTGGAAAGACCAGGCAAGGTGAAACCGCCATTGACACCCATTTGTACCAGCGGATTGAAACGCGCGTCAGTAGAACCACCACGGCCTGAGATAAAGCCAGCGCCGAGCAGATCACCGCCACCAGACAGGTCAAGCACCGAACCTTCCTGTGCCTTCACCGACCGCCCGCCCAGAATGACGCCGATGTTAATGTCGGCGCTTAGGCCGGGTACTGCACCCTGTCCGGACAACACCACCTTCTTGCCAGCGTACTCGTAACTTTGACCGTCGACCGTGCCGCCATAGGGCAATCGCAGGCCCAAGCCGCTGACCGACGTCAGGCTGCCCGGCAACAGACTTACCCGATCGCTGATGGCATACCCCCCTACGCCGCCGTTAGTGCCGACCTCAATCAACCCCAATGGCGCCCGAACCACGCCCCCCTGTTCGATGGTCGCGCTACCCAGTTGCAAGCGCCCGAATGCCGAATAGGGTATCTGGGGCGTTATCTGGGTTGTGCGCCCGATAACCAGGCTGCGTGCCGGGTCGTAGAGAGGGGTACCATTATCCGATGTCCCCCAACCAGACCCCGCCAACACCCGAGCCCCGACCCCCGTCGCCGGATACAGCTGGGCCGCTTGCAACAGCATGTCCGAAGGGGTCAGCAACTGCGTGGTAAAACCCGTAGGCATATCGGCGCTTGAGAACCCGGCCAGGAATCGCAGATCACCCCGGCTGCGTAGCCGGACCTGATCGAAACCTGCGCGCTCAAGCTCCAGCGTGCTGCCGTCGGCTTGCCTCACTGTGCCTTTGCTGCTGAACGTCACATTGCCTTGCACATCCAGCAGATCCGCGTTGACGGATAACACCGCCTTGTTCGCCAATAGAGACACCCCGCCACCCTCGATCACTGGCCGGGTGTAAGGCTCAAAACTCGGTCGAGTGGTCGCCAGCCCTGTCGCCGTAGACAGCAACACATGGGGTGCATTGAACTCGACCCGGGTATCGGCTGGCGCGGTTGCACTCAATCCAAAGCTGCGGGCGTACAGGCTCAGGCTTTGTCCGAGGGACATCGACAGGCTGCCATCGACGCTCATCAGTCCGTTGCTCAACAAGGACACATTGTCGAAACCACCGGCCTGGACCTGATCGACGCCTAGCCGACCGTGACCGTAAACCAGCGAACCCGCCGATGCTTCAGCCGTGTCGCCAAGCCGATGTGCCTGAGCCACCTGTTCCAACACCAGCTCGCGCACGTTCAACACCCGGCCATCGACTGCGCTTTTCAGGTAGTAGGGCGTTTCCAGCGCCACCGACAGGCTCCCCCCCGCCGCCCCGGCGCCTCCCGAACGGGCGCTTAATGCGCCGTCCAGATACAAGCCATTGGCCGACGCCAGGGAAATGCTGCCGCCGTTGCTCGCCACCAGCGTGCGTCCCTGACCAGCGACATCCAGCACGGCCTGGCTGCCATCCGCTTGCAGACGGGCACCGTCGCGCACCACCACAAACAGCTCGGAGGCAGACGTCGATCCTTTCGCGCCATCAATCCGGCCACCGATGACAATCTGCCCGCCGTCGCGCACCAGGCCATAGGTCTGGCCGCGCATATCCTGAGCTGTCATCGCCCGGCTCGATACATCGATCAGCGCCTGCTCGCCCAGCCAGATGGAACGACCGTGGCCCTGGGCATTGACCTGATCGCGAACCGCATCATCGACGCTCAACTCGGTAAGGCTGACCCGCCCGCCCCAGGCGTTAAGCGTGCCGTTGGCGGTCAATTGCCCGCTGCTCCGGACATCGATGCCCTGGCCTGGATCAACGGTAATGACACTGCCCTTGCCCAAGCTCAATACGGTGCTCGCCATGTCGACGGCGCTGGAATCCGCGGTACCGGCGGTCAGGCTCAGACTCGCACCACGACGCTGGGTCAGGACACCTTTGACCGCATCTTCCTGATACAGCGCCGGCGTCCAGCGCTGCAAGGCAGCGGCCGGCTCCACGTCGCTGCCGGTGACCAACGCCTGTTCACCAACACGGTACACCGGCATGGTCACATCGACCCGGGTTCCGTCGGCCACGCTCAGGCCTTCGTTGCCGGTGATGTCATAGGCCGAGAAACCCTTGTCGAAGAAATCGCCGGCCAGTTGCAAAGTGCCAGGTTCGAGGGAGGTGCCGCTGTTACCGATCAGCACTTTGCTGGCCGCCAGCTTCAAGGTCCCGCCGCCACTCACGCCGGTACCGCGCAGTTCACCTTCGAGGTTCAAGTCGCCGTTCCCGGACGATGCACCGGTACTCGCGGTCAAGGTCAAATCCCCGCCCTTGCCGCCGCGAGTCTTGCCATCGGCCATCACGGCAGCGCCGGAACTGACGTCAATCAGGCTGCCCTGCTGCACATCAATATCGCCACTGCTACGCACGGACACGCTGCCGCCGTTGATGAACGGCAGGCCTTGGCGGTCGTTGCCGTCGAGCAGCAGATTGCTCCAGCGCCCGGCGGTGTCGAGCTTGACGCCCTCGCCCAATGTGACCGTCGCCCGTTGTCCCGTGGCGGGTGAAAGTGTGACGTCTGCCATCTGGAAGTTATCGGCCCTGACCTGTTTGAGCACGTTACCCAAGGCAATGCGACCGCTGCGGGCCGTCAAGTCGGCGTTCACCTCGACCTGCGGCGCATATAGCGTAATGTCGCCGCCGTCGGCGACCTTCAGTGCCCCATCGACCTTGATGCCCTCACCCGCCGCCACCTTGACCGCGCCGAGCTGGAAGCCACTGAGCAGCGCATTGTCCAGCACCAGTTTGCCTTGCCGGTCAGCACCGACCACCGAGGTCAGGTCGAGCCCCGCAGCGAGCTTGTCGGTCACTTTGCCGAGCGTGACCTGATCGAAGGTGGGGTTGAGGCCACTGTTGATCACGCCACTGGCCTTGTCATGGATCGGCGTGTAGCTGCCGACCCATAATTGCGCACGTCGGGCCACGGCGTTTTGCGATTGCTGGTAGCCGTCGAGGCTAAGGTTCGGCGCCTGAGTCTGGCGTTCACCCTGGTAGACCTCGCCGACGATCTGCCCTTCCAGCACGGCGTTGCGGGTCGACACCACCAGCTTGCCGGCATCGCGGCCGACGGTGTAGCCGGCCTCGAAACGCTCGCGAGGGGCGATCAGCGGGTTGTAGTAGTAATCGGTCTGTCCCCAACGTTGGCTGTGGTCTTCGTAGCCCTTGTAAATGCCGGTGTAAAGGATGTCGCCCGGGGCCTTGGACAGCTCATACAAGCGACCATTGGCACCCTTGAGCCAGGATTGGCGCAGGTAGCCGCTCTGCACATCCAGGGTGCCGCCGGACAGATTCAACTGGGCGGTCTGCTGGGTCACTACGTCGTTGCCGGTGAACGTCAGGGTACCGCCCTGGGCCGCCCACTCACCGACGCTATGCCCACGGGTGCCGAGATAACCGCCAACCTCCAACAGGCCACCCGCCGTGTACCAGCGGTCGGTGGCGTAACCGTTGGTACCCGCCGGGACGTAGACCAGATCACGCACGTCCACCCACACATCGCTGTTGGTCAGCTTGCCGCCTTCGCGGTTGATCGGCGCATCCCGTTGTTCGTTACCTTGGACGTTGACCTTGATGGAATTGGACTCCATCGCCACCTTGACGCCGATGGCGCCGGACACATCGATCACCGCGCCATCGCGCACCAGGCTGCGTCCCGCGGCGCTGACCGCAACCTGCCCGCCGGTGGCCAAGGTGATAGAGCCGTTCTGGAAGTCGACGCTGCCACCGCTGACGATCCCGATCCGCGACTGGTCGCTACGGTCGACCACGCTGCTGAGGTTGTTGAACTGTCCGCTGATCAGGTTGTTCGGCGTGCCATCCAGGCCGGCGGGCCCGGCATTGCGCTGGCTGTCCAGCGCGCTGCCGCCGGCGGCGTCGAGCAGCACGGCGGTGGTGCTGCCCTGCCCCAGGGTCACGCTGCCGCCGGTGTCGCTGATGGCGTTGAGCAAATGCACGGTGCCGCGGGTGTCCACCGAACTGCTGGCCACCGCCACGCCGTTTTGCTGCACAGTGTGGCCGGTGAGGGTGATGTCCCCGGTGCTGGCCTGGATCAGACCGCTGTTGATCACCGTGCCGGCGCTGCTGCCCGGTTTGAGCGACGTCGCCACCTCATTGCCACGGGTGGTGGAGCGCAGGTTGCCGCTGGTGCCCTGCCCACGACGGATATAGAAACTGTCGCCCGCCGCGAGGGTGGTCTGGCCCTTGGCGGTGATGATGGAACCGGCGTTCTCCACTTCCGAGCCCAACAGCAAGGCATAGCCACCGCCGGCGGTGGAAGTGGCGGCGCGGTGGGTTTCAATCTGTGCGCCGCGTTGCACTTCAACCTTGCCGGCGGCATCGGTGAAGGTTGGCTGGGTGCCGGTGGCGTCGACGTACAACCCGCGCTGGCTGAACTGCTCGTCGCTGATATTGGCCGCCACCGCCGCCAGGTTGCGTACGTTGACCTGGCTGCTGCCGCTGAAAATGATGCCGTTGCGATTGACCAGCATCACCGTGCCATTGCCCTTGATCTGGCCCTGGATCTGGCTCGGTCGCGCTTGAGGGTCATTGACCCGGTTGAGCACGGCCCAGTCCGCTTGCTGCTGGAAATCCACCGTGGTGTTGCGCCCGACGTTGAACGTTTCCCAGTTGAGAATCGCCTTGTCGGCGGTCTGCTCGATCTTCACCGTGGTCTTGCCACCGGCCTGGGTCTGCTGCGGCCCCTTGGCGTTGAGCCAGCCCTGGGTCAGGCTGTTGTCGACCTTGAGTCCGCCCTCGCCCAAGCCGTCGGGCACGGTCTGGATCTGCCCGAACGCGGCTTGCCGCCCGGCGGCCTGTGCCGCCTGCTGAGCCGCGATGGCGGCCACGGTGTTGTTGAGGTTGGTCAGCGAACGCTGCAACTGGGCATTGGCCCGTTGTTGCTGCGCCAAGGGTGGCGGCATGCCGGGCAACGCTGTGGTGGGCCGTGCCGCACCACCGGCCGGGGATGCGCCTTTGGCGGCAAACCAGGCCGAACTGAACGCCGTCGCCGCCTGGGCATTGCCGGCCACCATCAGCAAGGCAATGGCCTGGGCCAACGGCTTGAGCCGCCATACCGATAATTCGCCATTGCGACGGGAAGCATTCAAGTTCATCCGGGGTTTGCAGCGCAGCATCCTACTCATCCTTTCGGGTTCGCTCTAAGGGGCGCAACGCAGTGCCATCAAGCTGCCAGCGTTGGTTATAGGGGTTAGGCGGTTGCAGCCGTTCGGGACCGAACGGATGTCATGAAAATTTCATGTGGCTGTGTTGGTTCAGGCATTACGCGAAAAATCAGCAACGGCCTTCGCCGTTGCTGATCGGTACTGCGTTTCGCTCAGGCGTGGTGTTACAGCGGACGACCGATGCCGTTGCAGACGTTGCTGTTGCCGATGCTCAGGGCATTGGTTGCAGTCACGAAGCTGCTACGAATGGCGGTTTTCCAGGTCGCTGGCAGAGGCACAAAGCGGTTGGCGGTGATAGCGGCGTCGTTGCTGTTGGCCGCAGTTGCGTTGTAGTGACGGGTGAAGAAGTCGCGCACCTGAGTGGTTTGCGCAGCGTCGGCGTAGCACTGGCTGAAGATCAGGTTAGTGAAGCCCAGGATCGGGTAGCCGGTGGCTGGGTAAGCCACGACGCTTGGATCGTTAGGGTTGGTGGTTGCGGCGAACACGGGTACCCAGGCGTTCGGGTTGGCACGGTTGGCGGCGGCCGGTACCGGAACAGCAGCGATGGCAGTCGATACGTTGGCGGGGGCAGGAGAAACACCGGCAACGCGAGCAACTTTGGTGGCGTCATCCAGGCCGGCCAGGGTGGTAGCGGCGTAGTCCGGACTCATGTAGGTGATGCGGCCCTGGGCAGCGTTCACGGCAGTCATCACGGCTTGGCTACCCGTGGCGGCCACGGCACCGGCCGGCAGGCCACCGCTGTAGCTGGAAGCGAAGTTGGTGGTGATGGAGAAGGTGCCTGGGACACTTGTACCGCACTTGGCGTTCAGGAAACGGGTGAACAGTTCGGTGGTACCGCTGCTCTCTGCACGGTAAGCCACAGTGATCGCGCCAGTACGGCCCGAACCGGTGATCTGGCTCCAGTCAGTCAGTGTGCCGGCGAACACGCCGCACAACTGAGCGACGCTGAGGTTAACGTTGGCAGTGCCAGTCTTGTTGAACGGAATGGCTACCGAGGTGGCAACCGAAGGCACCTGGATCAGTGGGCCCCAGGCAGCGCCGTGAGCGGTGTTGTAGGTGCTCAGTTCAGTGGCGGAAAGCTTGGAGTCGCTGCCAGCCCAGTGCACGTTCTTGCTGGTGTTGCCGGCCACGAACTTGGTGTAGTCGTTGTTCAGGAAAGCAGCCTTGCCAGCACCACTGCCCACGCCGATGTAGGGGGCAAAACCGGCAGTCAGTACGCCGGAAGTCTGATAGAGCGGCTGAGGCAAGGTAGCGCCACCACCATTGACATCAGCCAGGGCGGCCTGGGCGGCGCAGAGGCCGGCGAGGGTCAGGGATACCGCGAGAACGTTGCGCTTAAACATGAAGAATCTCCTTTCATCGTGTTCGTACGTAGGTTGGATGACGCGTTCTTGCCGTCATGGCGCTCGGTCCTGTGCCGATGGCGGTGGGGTGAGGCCATGGGTTAGAAATTCGCAGTTTCCGGTGACAGATAAAGGAAAAAACCTCGGGAGCCGAGGGCTGTTTTTCGGGTTTTTTCCTCGGGTGTTCGAGGGCTCTGCGCCATGGGTTCAGGCGGTTTCTTCAGGGGGGACGGCAAGGGCTGGCCGTGGAGGTGGCGGCGGATGGTTGCCGGGCGACAGAAGATGACAGAACGAGGAACCCGAGTTTGGCGAGGGTGAGGCTCGGGAGATGTTGACAGCGTCAACATCTATTTTGCTCGGTGTGCTTTTGTGGCGAGGGAGCTTGCTCCCGCTGGGCTGCGCAGCAGACCCAAAACCTGAACTTCCGGTACAACAGACAGATCGCAATCAGCCTGTTTGGGGTCGCTTCGCAACCCAGCGGGAGCAAGCTCCCTCGCCACGTTTTTATTGCGTGGTGGGCTATTGAACCAACTGGTTGATCTCGATGATCGGCAGCAGCACTGCCATGACGATCACCAGGACCACGCCGCCCATGATCACGATCATCAGCGGTTCGAGCAGCGCGGTCATGCCCATGGCGCGGCGTTCGATATCGCGGGACAGGGTTTGCGCGGCGCGTTCGAGCATCGGTGGCAGGCAGCCGGTTTTTTCGCCGCTGGCGATCAGGTGGATCAGCACGGGCGGGAAGACATTTTCAACCCGTAGCGCCGCGGCCAGGTTGACGCCTTCGCGGACCTTGGCCGTGGCATCGCTGACGCTCAGGCTCAAGCGGTCGTTGGATAGGGTCTGGCGCGCTGCCTCCAGCGCGCGCAGCAGCGGCACCCCCGCACCACCGAGGATCGCCAGGGTCGAGGCAAAGCGTGCGGTGTTGAGCCCGAGCACGAAGCGTCCGAACAGGGGCAGGCGCAGCACCCGTGCATGCCAGTTCAATCGCGCCGCCGGCTTGCGCAGGTACAGGCGCCAACTCCAGAACCCGCCAGCCAGCACGCCGAAACACAGCCAACCCCACGCACGGATGAAGTCACTGGCGGTGAGCATCGCCAGGGTCAGCCCCGGCAAATCCTGGCGGGCCTGGGAGAACGCGCTGACCACCTGGGGCACCACGTAACTGAGCAGGAAAATCACGATGGCGATCGACACCAGCCCCACCACACCGGGGTAGATGAACGCCGTGAGGATCTTGCCCCTAAGGTTGTTGCGCTCCTCGATATAGTCCGCCAGCCGTTCCATGACCTGGGCCAGGTCGCCGGACTCTTCGCCGGCAGCGATCAATGCCCGGTAGATTTCCGGAAAGTCCCGCGGCCTGGCCGCCAACGCCTCGGCCAGGCGCATGCCGCTGCGCACGTCGGCCCGCACCGCACTCAGGGTCTGGGCGATGTGCTTGCGCTCGGCCTGTTCCACCGTGGCACTCAATGCCGCTTCCAGCGGCAGGCTCGCCCCCAGCAGACTCGCCAGCTGCCGGGTGGCCCAAGCCAGGTCGTTGTCCGAAAGCCTGGCACTGAACAGTCCGCCGCCGTTGCCTTGAGAGGTGTTGCGTTCCAGCTGCACCTGCAACGCCGTCAGCCCGCGGCTGCGCAACAGGCTGAAAGCAGCGCCCTGGCTATCGGCTTCCAGATGCCCGGATTCGATCTTGCCCTGGGCATCGGCGGCCTCGAAACGGTAGCGGTTCATCAGGCGTCCCGTGTCACGCGCAGGATTTCTTCTGGCGCGGTGGCCCCGCCGCGCACCCAGCGCTCGCCGTCCTCGCGCATGCTGAACATCCCGGCCTGGCGGGCAGCGGCGCGCAGTGCCTGCTCCCCTGCCCCCTGGTGAATCAAGGTGCGAATGTCATCGTCGATGCAGAACAACTCATGGATACCCGTGCGCCCGCTGTAGCCGGTCTGATTGCAGGCGGCACACCCCACCGGGCGCCAGGTGCCGGGCGCTGCCGGATCGGCCTGCTTGCACTGTGGGCACAGCCGGCGCACCAACCGCTGGGCCAGTACGCCGAGCATCGACGACGCCAGCAGGAAGGGCTCGACGCCCATGTCGATCAGCCGGTTGATGGCCGACACCGCATCGTTGGTGTGCAGCGTCGCCAGTACCAGGTGACCGGTGAGCGACGCTTGCACGGCGATCTGCGCGGTCTCCAGGTCGCGGATTTCGCCGATCATGATGATGTCCGGGTCCTGACGCAGGATCGCCCGCAACGCCAGGGCGAAGGTCATGTCGATCTTGGCGTTGACCTGGATCTGGCTGATGCCCGGCAGGTCGTATTCCACCGGGTCCTCCACGGTGAGGATGTTGTGGACGCTGGCATCGAGCCGAGCCAGGGCGGCGTAAAGGCTGGTGGTCTTGCCGCTGCCGGTGGGGCCGGTGACCAGTACGATGCCGTGGGGCTGGCGGATCAGATGGTCGAGCTTGCCCAGCACGCCAGGGTCCATCCCCAGGGTCTCCAGTTGCAGGCGCCCGGCCTGCTTGTCCAACAGCCGCATCACCACCCGTTCGCCGTGGCCGGTGGGCACCGTGGACACCCGGATGTCGATCGGCCGGCCGGCGACCCGCAGGGCAATCCGGCCGTCCTGGGGCAAACGTTTCTCGGCGATGTCGAGCTGGGCCATGATCTTGATCCGCGACACCAGCGCACCGTGCAACGCCTTGCGCGGCGACACCACGTCGCGCAGGGTGCCGTCGACCCGGTAGCGCACCACCGAATGGCTTTCGTAGGGTTCGATGTGGATGTCGCTGGCCCCGTCCCGCGCCGCCTGGGTCAACAAGGCGTTGATCATGCGGATCACCGGTGCGCCGTCCTGGGTGTCCAGCAGGTCGGTGATCTCCGGGATGTCCTGCATCAGCCGGTCGAGGTCCACCTCGTTTTCCGCCGCCCCCACCACCGCCGCGGCGCTGCCGGTGTCGGCGTAAACGCTGTTGAGCAGCCCGTCGAGCTCCTCGTCGCGCACCCGCTCCAACCGCACCTCGCCGAACTGTCGGCGCACCTCACTGATGGACCAGCCCGGCGTCGAAGGGCAGACCATCAACACCGCCCCGGCCTCGGACTGGCGAAGCACCAGGCGCTGGGCCTTGGCCCAGGCGTATGGGAGCGTGTTCATGGGCACACTTCCTCTATTACTGCCCTATCCCCTGTGGCGAGGGAGCTTGCTCCCGCTGGGCTGCGCAGCAGCCCCAAAGCCAGGCGCCTCGGTGTGCCAGGCAGACCGCATGCAATTTTTTTGGGGTCGCTTCGCCCGAGGCGTCGGATCGTCCCAGCGGGAGCAAGCTCCCTCGCCACAGGTTGGAGGCTCATTGTCCGACAGACTCCGTTAACGGCACCGCTTTGATCGCCGCCCTGGGCGTCTGCAAACCTGCAGGCGCAGCGCCCGGAATCGCCCTGGCCGAGGCCGGCAGTTGCGGGGCCTGCATGTCCGGCAACGCCCAACTGCGCTCCGGTTGCAACAAACCCTGGGCGCGGCGCATGAAGTCGTAGCGATTGAGAGTGATGCCACGCCCGGCCGCGGTGTCGCGGATGATGTAAGGCCGCAGGAACACCATCAGGTTGGTCTTGGTGATCTGCCGCCGCTCGTTGCGAAACAGCGCACCGATGCCGGGGATGGTCGACAGCCACGGCACCGCGTCGTTGCTCTGGCTATAGCCGTCCTGCAACAGCCCGCCCAGCACCATGATCTGCCCGTCGTCCAGCAGAATGCTGGTGTCGATCGCCCGTTTGTTGGTGACGATCCCGGTGGTGCTCGAGGCGCGATTGTCGACGCTGCTGACCTCCTGGTAGATGTCGAGCTTGACCGTACCGCCCTCGGAAATCTGCGGCCGGACGTTGAGCTTCAGGCCGACCTCTTCCCGGGTCACGGTCTGGAACGGGTTGTTGCTGTTGCCGCCACCGCCGGTAACGTAGCTACCGCTGACAAACGGAATGGTCTGGCCGACAAAAATGCTCGCCGCCTCGTTGTCCAGGGTCAACAGGTTCGGCGTCGACAACACGTTGGTGCCGCCCTTGCTCTTCAAGGCGCGGGCCAGGACCTTGAGATCGAGGATCTTGCCGATTCCCGGAACGTCCACGGTGCCGTTGACCACGCCGAGGTTCAAGCCCTGGGGCAACACGTCGATGCTGTTCTTGCCGTTGAGGTTGAGCCCGGTGCCACCCAGATTGACCCCGCCAATCACACCGCTGCCGCCCAGGTTGCCGCTTTGCCATTGCACGCCGAATTCGCTGGCGTCGTCCTCGCCGACTTCGACGATCAGACTCTCGATCACCACTTGGGCACGGCGTTGGTCCAGCAGGTCGATGACCTCCCGCAGGTTGCGGTACAACGGGTCCGGCGCGGAGATCAGCAGGGTGTTGGTGGTGGCGTCGGCCTGGATGGTCACCCCGCCCGCGCTGAAGGCCGTGCCCTGCTCGCTGGTTGCGGAGGTGGAAGTCTGCCCGCTGCCGCCATGACCGTAACCGTTGCTGCTGGTCGAGGTGCTGCTACTGGTGGTTGTGCTGCTGCCATCGCTGCTACTGCCTTGCCCGCTCTGGCCGTTGGTGCTGGCGCCCATGCCGCTGAGCACCGAGCGCGAGTTGCCCTCGCCCTCGCCTTCGCTCTCCCCAGTGAGCAAGCCGCGCAGGGCCTGGGCCAGTTTGCCGGCCTGGGCGTTGCGCAGGTAGACCACATGCAAGTTGCTCGGGTTGTTCTGCGCGTTGTCGAGTTTGTAGATCAGGTTGCGCGCCAGCTCCGTGCGCTCGGGGCTGCCGGCGCGGATGATGATCGAGTTGGAGCGCGGGTCGCCGACGACGTTGATCTTCTGGGTCTGGTCGCCGCCCTGGGTCTCCAGCAGGTCGGACACCATCTGCGCGATATCGACGGCGATGCCGTTCTGGATCGGCACCACATCAGTGTCGATGGCGCTGGGGGTGTCGATGCCTTCGATCAGTTGCGCCACACGCGACAGGTTCTCGGCGTAGTCGGTGACCACAATGGTGTTGTTGCCCGGGTAGGCATTGATCGGGTTGTTCGGCGACACGATGGGGCGCAATACCGGGATCAGGTTCACCGCATTCTCGTATTGCAGGCGGAAGGTGCGGGTCAGCATGCCATTGCCGGCCGGTTTGTCGGCGCTGTAGATCGGCCCGCCCAACAGCTTGGCGTCGGCCTCCGGCACCACCTGGGCCACGCCGCCGACGTCAACCACGCTGAAGCCCTGCATGCGCAACGCGGCCAGCAGCATCTCGTAGGCCTGTCTCGCCGGCACCTGACCTTCGGAAACCAGGGTCAGGTTGCCCTTGACCCGCGGGTCCACCAGAAACTGCTGACCGGTGGAACGGGACAACGCCCGGACCACGGCCTGGATATCGGCTTCGACGAAGTTCAGCGTCACCGGTTGATCGCCCAGCGGACTGCGCACCGCAGCACTGCTGCGCGGTTCCCGGGCACGAGTGGTGAGATCGACCTGGTGCCGGACCGCCGGCTTTTGCTCGCGCAACACCTGGGCCCGCTGGCGATCAAGCAACACGTCGCCGCTGCCTTGAGTACTGCCCAATGGAATGCCCAGTTCGCTGTCCACCAGCAACGCAGGCTTTGACGCAGGTGGCGTGCTGTTGCACGCGCTCAAGGCCAGCAACAGCAACGGCGCGGCCTTGCGCCAGTGATGCGGGTATCGAGACCCCTTCATGAAGCTTCCTTAGCGCCTTGCGCCTGATCCATGCGAACGGTTCCGGACAACGTGCCGGGGGTGTTGTCAGAAGTGGCCGGGGCCGTGCGCTGCAAGCGAGCCTCGATCACTTCCAGGGAAAATTGCCGTGGATTACCCAGCAGCCAGCCAATCGCTGCATCCGCCGGCGCATCATTGAACGTCAGTTGCCAGGCACTTGCACCGTCGGCGCCAGACGCCTGCAACTGGTAATGCTCGCTCAAACCACTGGCATCGAGCGTCTGACGCAACGCCGCTTCGACAGGTTGGCCCTGGGCGCCGCCGCTGATATCGCGCAGCAGCACTTCGAGGGCTTCGGTCTGCGAACGCAGCTTGGGGGTTTCGGCCTGCCAGTAAGCAATGGTTTTCAGTGGCGGCTCGATCAACGCCAGCCACACCACGAATCCACCCAGCACCAGTGCGGCCAGGGCCACGGCCCGCTGCTCGCGCACGGCCAAGCCCTGCCAGAAGGTCCGGCAGCGCACGCGCAGGGTCTGCCAGCGCGCCCGCAGCAGCACCATCGATGGCTTATTCATCGTCGTCTTCCGAGGTTTCGGCGGGAACTTGCGGCGCGTCCTGGCCGGCCGGGGCCACGCGCAGACGCCAACCCTGGTCGATGCTGGCGACATCGATGCCGGCTTCGGTCAGGGGAATTTTCCAAGCGTCTTCGCCTGTGGCTTTGCGCACTTCATCGGCAACCGTCAGGCGCAGCTCACCGTTCTCGAACAGCAATTGCTGGACGCTGCCGCTCATGAACGGCATCGCGCTGCCGGCCTGCTGCACCAGGCTGGCAAAGCGTTGTGCCGGGTCCGTCGCGGAACCGTCCTGGCGTGCGGCGAGTTGCTGTCGAGCCTGTTGCAGCGGGTTGAGGATCACCGGCAACTCGGGAAAGGCCTGTTTTACCCGTTGGCTCATCTGCGCCTTCAGCCGCTGGCCCTGGGCCGCTTCACGGCCGGCATACAGATTCAGGCCGACCACCCACACCGCCAACGCCAGGGCGCAGATCCCCGCCGCCCGCCCCCAACCACCCTGCTGCGCGGCGCCGTGGCTGAGACCGGCATGCAAGCCCCAGCCCGGCGCGGGGCCGGTCCAGCGCTGGCTGTCGGCCAGGACCGTCACCGAAGCCTGCGGCGGCTCGCCGACCCAGTGCAAGCCGGTACCGGCTTCAATCAGCCACTCGTTCAGCGCCTCGTCCAGCAGCGGCTGCACCTCGGCGTGCTGCGGGCCATGGCGTATCAGCAGGTGCCCGTCGTCGAGACAGGCCACCGGCCCGGACGCCACGGGCAGCGCATACGCCGCTGGATAGAGACCGCGCAATTTCAGGCCGGCCTGGTCCAGGAGCTTGCCAAGGTTGAGCAGCGACTCACGGTCCAACCAGGCGATCTGCACCTGCCCTTCGGCACCTCGCGGGCTGTGAGCCAGTTGCATGTGCTCGCTACTGCTGAGCATCAGAGCCTGGGCCGCGCAAGTCACCGCCGCGGTGACTTTGGCCGACGGCAACGGGGGCAGCTCAAGACGGGTCAGCAAGCTGTCGCGGGGATGAAGGAAACATTCGACCGCGAGATTTTTTCCGCCCTGGCCCAGCGCCCTGAGGCTGCTTTGCCCTTGCTCGCGCACCTGGCCCTGGCGATCCAGCCAGGCAAACGCCACCGGGCTGTCGAGGTCGAGGCTGCCCAGGGGCGCCAGGCCAATGCGCAGACCCGTCATACGCCCACCCTCGACCAGACCACCTGAGGCAAGCGGTCCTGGGTACGTTGCAGCAAGGCGTCCAGCTCGACCCGCCGCTGGCCGCTGCGCGCCTGCCCGCGCAGCCGGAACCAGTCGCTGGTGATGCCGACCTTAACGGAGGCCACCTGCAGTTGCGGCATGCGCAGGCGATTGACGAAATCGCCGCGGTTGATAAACCAACGGCCGCCGTCGCGCTCTCGGACCAGCGCCTCAGCCCGTTGCAGCGAGAGACCCGGCACGTAGGCGGCCAGCACCGGGGCGCTGGCGGTGTTGCCATTGAGCCAGGTATTGGCCGGGAGGATCGTGACATGAGGCGCCAGCGTTTCCAGCAACCGTGGGGAAACGCCCTTGACGCGGCGCAGGTCCTGCACCGTGCGCAACATCGGCCGGGTCGGTGCCAGCGGGTTGCTGGCCGCATCCGGCGAAGTGTCCCGGCCGCTGTCGAATGTATTGCTCGCCGGGGCCCGGTCCGCGAGCTCGGGATTCAGCAGCCGCGGATAAGCCTCGATGACCCGTTCGACAATGCGCTCGCGCACTGCTGGCGCGACGCCCAGTTGCTGGCACAGCCGTTCGAATGTGCGTAGCTGTTCTTCGTCTACCCGCTCATTGGCGACGAGGTTGCGCAGGTTGAACTTGCCTTGTTCGTCTTCCAGCTGTCCTTCAAACGGCACATCCATCTGGCCTGAACCGATCATCACGATGGGCTGTGCCCAGGGTTGGCCGAAGCGTGTCAGCGGATCACGCTGCCGGGCATCCCACAGCAACTGGCGGCTCAATTGCAGGCCACCTTGCAGCCGCGCCGTGCCCTGCACGCGCCGTTGCTCGGCTTCCAGGCTGCGGGTGAACAAGCTCTGACGGGTGAGCATGCCGCCGGCGATCACCGCCACCACCGCCGCGATCAGCAGGGCACTGATGACCGCCATGCCGCGCTGCTTCGCCGCGAGGGGCGAATCGGTTCGCATCACGATCCTCAGAGCTGCCAGGAGCCAATGTCGGCATTCACGCCGTCGCCGTCTGGCTGGCCGTCGGCCCCCAGGGAGAAGATGTCGACTTCGCCGTTGGCACCGGGGTTGAGGTAGTTGTAGGGACGGCCCCAGGGGTCGTTGGGCAGGCGCTCCAGGTAGGATTTCCAGGTACCGTTTTTCGCATCGGCGGGTTTTTCCACCAACACCTTGAGGCCCTGGTTCATGCTCGGGTAGCTGCCATGGTCCAGGCGATACAGCTTCAGGGCCTGCATCAGGCCGCCAATGTCCTGTCTGGCCGCCGTCGCCCGCGCCTGATCGGGACGGTCAAGCACCTTGGGCACCACCATCGCCGCCAGGATGCCGAGGATGACCACCACGACCATGATCTCGATCAGGGTGAAACCCCGTTGCCCGCGGGGGCCTTGGGGACGGGCGTTGTAACGGGCGATCTGCATCTCGACGGTCCTTCGCTGGATTCGATTCGAGCCGCAGTGTTGCAAGAAAATATGTCAGTGATATTGAAATTGCTCGCGAACATGCGTCGTCAATCGGTCACGAATGCGCGCTAGCATCGGAGGCTGTCTGTGCCCATCGAGCCCGTGCCATGCAACGCCCAGCTCCACAAACCGGCTTCACCCTGATTGAAGTGCTGGTGGCCCTGGCAATCATCGCCGTGGCCATGTCGGCCGCTGTGCGCGTGGCGACGGTGATGACCCAGAGCAACGGTTTGCTGCGTGACAAATCCATCGCCTTGCTGACGGCCCGCAGTCAGTTGGCGCAGTTGCGTCTGGAGGGTCGCTTCGCACCGGGCTCGAAAACCTTTGAATGCGATCAGGGACGATTGCAGTTGCGTTGCGAACAGACCCTGCGCCCGGCGCAGAACGGCCGGATGTTGCGGGTCGAACTGAGCGTGTCGGACCGCAGCCATGACGGCCCGCCGCTGGCGCGGTTGGAGACGTTGGTCAACCGGGAAAAGTAAGGCACACACGATCCTCTGTGGCGAGGGAGCTTGCTCCCGCTCGGTTGCGCAGCGACCGTAGGTTTTTTGGGGCTGATGCGCCCGAGGCGTCGGGCCGTCCCAGCGGGAGCAAGCTCCCTCGCCACAGGGATCACTGCGCTCCGGTCAATGACGGCAGACTCACGGAGTCCGGCAACCTGGCAAGCTCCAACCGAGTCTGCTCGCCACCCCGCTCGATGACCACCGCCTGCGCTTCGATCGACACCAGCCGCACGCCTTGGGCCACCCGCTCTCCCGCCAGGAAACTGCGCGGCGGTCCGTCGTTGAGGCTGAGGATCGCCACCGCGCCACGGGCCCCGGCCATCACGCCGCTGACGGTGATCTGCACCGGCGCCGGCTGGTTGGCGAACCACTGCAAAGCCGGGTTATCGGAACGCTCGGCCAGGCGCTGCGGGGCGACGTCCGGAGTGCGCGACTCGGCGGGCGTCAGCAGCAACGAAGACCAGATCGCCACTCCGCCCAGCGCCGTCAGCAGGCCCAGCGCCTGGACGATGTGCGCTGCGGATACGCGTTCGATGAAAGCCATGGCCTGAATCTCCTTTTCCTGGAACCCGCCACCAGCGTACGTGGCAATTCTCTCCGTTTTATTTCACATCCTTATCATCTTCGCCGTGCAGGATGATCGGCACGCAAAGGAGCGCGCGATGAGCTGGGGCAAGCAACAGGGTTTCACCCTGATCGAATTGATGGTGGTGCTGGTGATCATCGGCATCGCCAGCGCCGCCGTGAGCCTGAGTATCAAGCCGGATCCGTCGAAGTTGCTGCGTGAGGACGCCGATCGGCTGGCGCAGCTGCTGCAACTGGCCCAGGCCGAAGCCCGCAGCGACGGACGGCCGATCACCTGGTGCGGGGACGCCAAGGGCTTTGCTTTCACCCGGCGCTCGGAGCGCGGCGTCGGGCTGGATCGTTTCAAGGAGGATCCACAACTGCGTCCCCGTCGCTGGCAGAGCCCGTCGATAGAGATTCGGATAGAGCCCAGGCAACGGGTCGTACTGAACGCGGAGTGGCTCGGCGAGCCCTTGCAGATCCGGCTGTCGGACGGTCAGAACAGCCTGACCGTGCAGCGCAGTGCCGCCGGGCGGGTGCAAGTCCAATGAACGGCCGCCAGACGGGGTTCACCTTGCTTGAAGTCATGGTGGCGATTCTGTTGATGGCTGTGGTCAGCCTGATTGCCTGGCGCGGGCTGGACAGCGTCACCCGCGCCGACAGCCATTTGCAGGCCAGTACCGAGCAGACCGAAGCCTTGTTGCGAGCACTGAACCAACTGGAGCGCGACGTCGAATTGCGCGCCAGCATCGAATTGAGCGAGCCGATGAAACCCGGCGTCGATGATCCACCCTCCACCGCCCCGCCCGCCATCACCGTGCGCAGCACCGAAGGCAAGGGGTTCCGAATGGATGTGATACGCGTGGCCGCGACCCAGGAAGGCCAGCTGCAACGGGTGCGCTGGTGGCTCAAGGGCGACACGCTCTACCGCGCCCAAGGTCAGGCCCGCGACCACTATCCCCTGCCCGCTCCCGGCACCGCAGTCGCCGTGCTCAGCGATGTCAGCGACGCCGGCCTACGCTACTGGGACCCGGAAAAAGGCTGGCGCAAACTCAGCGGCAACCGCGAGGAAAACCCGCCAGGCATAGAAATCAGCCTGACCCGCCGGACACCCCAAGGGGTGGAGCAGTATCGGCAGGTGCTGGGGCCGTTGGAATAACCGGATCCCCTGTGGGAGCGAGCCTGCTCGCGATGGGGACGTCCAGGCGTCGCGGGGCTCAGCTGAGCACCACCACCCCACCCGGCAGCTCGGTGCATCTGGCGCCGTAGGCATCGCGGATCAGCAGCGCCACGCCTGCCAGTTGATCGAGGCGAAACCGGGCCTGGACCTTACGTTGGCCCAGTTCGCGGTTGAGCAACAGCAACATGCCCGGGCGGTAGCGGTTGATCTCATCGATGACGCTGGCCAGGGTTGCATCATTGAACACCAGCACCTGGTCGCGCCAGGCGATGGCGGCCTGCACATCGGCCGTGCGCGGCGTGCCGACGCGGCTCGGGTCGTAGGTCAACTGCATACCCGGTTCCAGGCGAAAACGCTGGCCTTGCACATCGACCTGCACCACGCCTTCAAGGCAGGTCGCGCAGACACTCTGGTCGATGTAGCGCAGATTGAACCGCGCCTGGGCCGCGCTGATCCAACCGCTGCCGGCCTGGATGCCGATCGCCCGGACGCCGCGTCCCTGCACGTCGATCTCGCCACTGAGCAGTTCCAACCCCTCACCGCCATCGCTCGATGGACGTCGACTGAGACGGGTCTGGGTATTGAGCTCCAGGCTGACGCCATCGGCCAGGTCCACCCGGCGCTGTTCACCGACCTCGGTGACGTAGTCGGCGCCGAGCCCGGAGAACCCGCCTGGCACCGTGGCCCGGACCAACAGGAAACCGGCCGAGGCCGCAATCGCCCCACCCAGCAACGCCCGGCGACTGAAATGCCGCGGCGCCTGCAACGCCGCCGCAGCCGGTTGTACCTGATGCCACAACGCCTTGGCCTGCTCGAATGCATGCGCATGCTCGGGACTCTGCCCGCACCACTGACGCAAGGCCCGGGCATCGGCCACGGTGGCACGCCCCGACGTCAGCAGGATCAGCCAGTCTCGGGCCTCACCGGCCAAGCGGGCCTGAGGCGTGGCATCAGGGGAAGCGATGCTGAAGATGTTCAAGCGCACACACACTCGTGAAAATGGTCGGGGCTCAATTGTCGAGGCTCTACGTTCAAGACGGTTTTCCCGCGCCGGGACCGAACCGCTGAATGACTTTTCTTTCCAGGCGCAGGGCGCAATGGCCCAGCGCCGCCTTGATTTCCTTCTCCACCATGCGCGTGGAAATGCCGAAGCGCTGCGAGATTTCCAGGTGCGGGGCCTCCTCCAGCCGCGCCGCGATGAAGATCCGCCGGCGCCGCGCCGGCAGCTCATACAAGGCCTTGAGCAACGTCTGCAACTCCTTCTGCCCACCCACCACCCGCGCCGGATCCAGCGCCTCATCAGAGACCTGCAGCAACTCGTCGATTTCCTCGCCGGTGAGCAGGCGCGCATCGGCTTGCCGACGGTCGGCGGCGATGTTCAGCGCCATGCGGTACAAGTAAGCATTGGGCTGGGCAATGTCCGGCGTGTCGACCATGCGATCGACCCGCAGATAGGTTTCATGCAGCACGTCGTTGGCCAGTTCCTCAGATCCCAAACGCCGACGCAGGCGCACCTTGAAATCCTCGTACGAGGTCAGGAACAACTTCACCAATGGGCTGCGACCGATGTCTTTCATTGCCCGGGCTCCCCGTCCCCTGCTATGCATTCCATGCGTCTTCCTGATGAATCGGGTAACAAAAGCAGGGTCACCGGCTGGCGCAACGAGCTGGGCGCCGGACGGTCGATCCTGAGGTTTTGCAAGCTGTTGACCAGCGCCCTGTCGCGTACCGAATCGCCGGTGGAACTGACCAGGCGGCTATGCTGAACCACGCCGTCACGGCCGATCCACACTTGCAGCAACGCCCGGTAACCGCCCGGACGCGTCAACGCAGAGCGGCACAGGTTGCGCTGGATGCCCGCCTGGATCGCCGCCGCATAATTGCTGCCGCTCAAACCCGGTGCGCCGCCTGCGGGCAACGGCACCTCACGGACCTGTACCGGCTGCAAGGTAAACGCATCCGTCCTGGCGTAATGCGCCACCAGACCGGTGCCGTTGAGCAGCACGTTCAAGCCTTGAGCGGGAGTGAAGCGTCCCTGGACCCCCAGCGTGTGGCGCCGGCTGGACAACCCGTGATCCACCAGCACGGCCATGCCTGTCGCCCGGCTGAATTGCTCCAGCGCGGTGGTCAGTTCCTGCGGCGCGATGTCCAGGTCCACCGGGCCGACCGCCGAGACCGGCCCGGCCAGCAGGCATAACACCGCCAAAAGCCACCTCAAGGGCGACCCAGCCCATTCACGCCTGCGCCCGGCTCTGCCCTGCTGCACGACTGACGTATCCGTTGAAAACCGTCATCCTGAGGGGTGTTTATGAATGTGATATGACAACTGATACAAATCGCCACGGCCGCACTAGACTGGACCCTGACAACGCACCGTCCGTGTGACGGGCCAGGAGGTCGGTGATGAAACAGTGGATGCGTGTGACGGCGGGCCTTGCCCTGTCAATGGCCCTGCCCTGGGCTTGGGGCGAGGAAGCACCGGCCTGTATCGAGGTGACCGTCGGTGGCTACAAGACGCCGGATTACACCTGCCTGAGCCGGCAGATGGGCAACGACCCCCAAGCCGCGACCGCGGCGAAACAGGCGCACGAGGCGTTGAACGTACCGGTCAACGAACGCGCGCCGAACAACATCGGCCTGGCGACCCCGGCCGCCACTGGTGTGCGCATGGGCAATACCTTTGGGACTTCGGTCAAGCCGCAGCGGCCGGCGGTGTCAGCTGGCAGCTCGCCGCTGCTCAATGGTCGATGACATCACACCGCGTTATCGTTCATCGCGAGCCTGCTCCGGGCGGCGATCCGACGGTAGCGCCCTGCCAGACGCCACTGAAGCCTGCTGCTCCACGCCCCCCCGTGGCGAGGGAGCTTGCTCCCGCTCGGTTGCGCAGCGACCGCAAAAAGCCAGGGCCGCTGCGCGCTGGAGCGCCAGCCCGGCCCAGCGGGAGCAAGCTCCCTCGCCACAGGATCGCGGTCAGCCAAGAGAATGTGCAATCACCCCCCCGGACTCTGGCGAAAACTCACCGCCAGCCGGTTCCAACTGTTGATGGTGCTGATCGCCAGAGTCAGGTCCACCAGCTCTTCATCGCTGAAGCTGGCGTGGGCCAGGTCGTAGACGTCGTCGGGCACCTGGCTTTGCGCCAACAGCGTGACCGCTTCGGTCCAGGCCAGCGCGGCGCATTCGCGGGCGGTGAAGAACCCGCTGTCGCGCCAGACCGCCACCGCATAGAGACGCCGTTCAGTCTCGCCCTGACGTCGGGCATCCACCGAATGCATGTCGGTGCAAAAGGCGCAGCCGTTGAGCTGCGAGGCACGGATCTTGATCAGGTGCAGCAGCGCCGGCTCGATGCTCAGACGGCTGGTCAGGGCTTCCAGGCCGATCATGGCTTTCATCGCCCCGGGGGACGCACTGTAGTAATCCAGGCGTGGGCTCATCGCAGGCTCCGAGGGTGGTTGGTGCCTCCACGGTAGGCCTTGCAGGCGCAGGGCGACAGATCCAATTCGGCGAAAAACCGGGAGTCCTCTGCACCAGACCAATGGCCGGGATTTTCTCCACACAACTTCTACGCGCACGCACAATGCGGGTAATCTTGCGCCTTTGACGCTTGCCGCCACCCCATCGTCCAGGAGCCTGCGGGTATGGAACTTCATGTTGTCATCAACGGCCGCAAGGACCTGGCGGGCCAGTTGTATCAACAATTGCGCAGCGCCATCGAAAGCGGCCGTCTGGCCGCCGGCACACAACTGCCGCCCAGCCGCCTGCTGGCCGAGCAACTGGGCATCTCGCGCAAGACCGTTTCCGACACCTACGCGCAGCTGACCTACGAAAACTTTCTCACCGGCATCATCGGCAAAGGCACCTACGTCAATGCACGACCGGCCAGGATCGTGCACAAGCAAAGCCACCGCGAGCTGGCCGGCGCGGAGGTGGTCGAGGCATGGCGCAACATGCCGGACCTGATGCGCCATCCCACCCTTGAAGGCGCATTGCGTTATGACTTCATCGGCGGCGCGACCGGCAAGGGCCAGTTTCCGTTGGACGACTGGCGGCGCTGCACCGCCCACGCGCTGCGCCAGATCGCCAGTGCCAAGGGTTTCTACAGCCAACCCGAAGGGTTGGCTGCATTGCGCAATGCGATTGCCCGGCACATCGCGTTCTCCCGTGGGGTCAATTGCCAGGACGGGGACGTGGTGGTGTGCAACGGCGCGCAACAGGCCCTGGACCTGATCTCCCGGGTACTGACCCGTCCGGGCAGCCTGGTGGCGATGGAAGACCCGGGTTACCCCCCGGCGCGGCTGCTATTCGGCTCCCAAGGGGCGACGGTGGTCGGCGTGCCGGTGGACGACCAAGGCATACAGGTGGATCTGATCCCCGACGGCACACGGCTGATCTACGTGACGCCGTCCCACCAGTTTCCCCTGGGCATGCCCATGAGCCAGGCGCGCCGCGAGGCGTTGCTGGCGCGGGCCTATGAATTGGGGGCGATCATCATTGAAGACGATTACGACAGCGAGTTCCGCTACGAAGGCCGTCCGGCCGATTCGTTGCAGAGCATGGACGAGCGCGGGATCGTCGCCTACGTCGGCACCTTCTCCAAGACCTTGCTGCCCGAGCTGCGGCTCGGTTACGCGATCCTGCCACCGGCGATTCTCGAAGCGGTGATCCTGGCCAAGCGGCTCACCGACCAGCACACCTCCACCCTGCCCCAATGGGCCCTCGCCAAGTTCATCGCCGAGGGTTGCCTGCTCAAGCATATTCGCCGCTGTCACGCCCTGTATGCCGGTCGCCGTGAGCGGATCCTGGCCCGCATGGCCGGGGACCTGTCGCCGTGGTTCGAGGCCGTCCCCACGACCGCGGGCTTTCACATGGCGGTGCTGTGCAAGGTGCCCATCGACCTGGCGCTGCTGATCGAGCTGGCGAAAAAAGCTGAAGTCGCGCTGTACAGTCTCGAAGGCTTTTTCAATGACACGCCGGTGCGACCGGGCCTGTTCTTTGGTTTCGGGGCCATCGAGACCCTGGACATCGACATCGCCCTGGACCGTGTGCGGGATATCTTGCAGCAGGTGTCGTGACCTGGAGCCCGACGAATTGGCCTGGGGATTTATCCGCCCATTGGCTGTTTGAGGAGCGCAACTACAGGCTTATCCTGCATCGGTGTCATCGGATGTTGAGCTAATCCCGTTCGACTTGATTCAGGAGCCCGGACAATGTCTCGCCAAGTGATCAATACCGTACAGGTGCATGCCGCCCCCGGACGTTCGGAAGAACTGGGACGACAGTTGCAGCAAATCGTCGAGACCCTGCGCGCAATGCCGGGCTGCGATGCCTACCTGGTGGACCGTTGCCCTGACAATGGCGACCGCTGGAACGTCAGCGCCCACTGGCAGTCGGAAGCGGCCATGCAAGCCCATTTCAACTGCCCCGAAGTGCAGGGTTTCATCAGCCTGATCGACAACCGCCTGGCGCGGAGTGTGGACTTCAATAGTTTTCCGGTTGTTTGATGCCGCGTCGTGTACACAAATCCGTGGCGAGGGAGCTTGCTCCCGCTGGGGCGGTCCGACGTCTCGGGCGCAGCGACCCCATGCAGGTTCTACGCGCTCTGCCTGATGCATCGAGGCGCCTGGATTTAGGGCTGCTGCGCAGCCCAGCGGGAGCAAGCTCCCTCGCCACAGGGTTTGGTGCTCGTCAGTAGATCTCGATTGGTCTACCCACCTTCCGAAAGATTGGACGTTTGTTTGCCGTGACATGGGGCTTAGGGTGGGTTCATCGCGAACCACTCAACCAAAAGGTCCTACCGCCATGAAAGCCCTCTACCTGATCGCCGCCCTCAGCTTGCTGCCCGTGACCCAAGTGTTGGCCCACGACGCCGCCCCTGAGAACGTCAAGGTGCTGCAAGAGAAAATGCTGAAAAACATCCCGGGCAAGAAAACCCTGATGCTGACCGTGGACTACGCGCCGGGCCAGTCATCCATCGCTCACAAGCACGAGGGTACGGCGATGGCCTATGTACTCGAAGGCGCCATTACCTCTCAGGTCAAAGGCGAGCCGGCGATCACTTACAAGGCGGGAGAGTTCTGGTACGAAGCGGCAGGTTCCGAACACCTGGTGTCGAAGAATGCCAGCACCACCGAACCAGCGAAGCTGTTGGTGTTCATGGTGTTGGGGGAAAAAGAAGCGGTGTTGATCCCACTGAAAAACTGACAGACACACCACCAATCCCTGTGTGAAAAAGCAAACAGTTCATTCGAGGAAGTCACTGGACCCGTGGCGAGGGAGCTTGCTCCCGCTTGAGTGCGCAGCACTCACAATAAAAGAGGGGCCGCTTCGCAGCCCAGCGGGAGCAAGCTCCCTCGCCACAGGGGCTCAAACAATCTCAAATGAACGGTATCGCCTGCGGGAATACTAATTCGAAAAAAAACCCGCATCTCTCGATGCGGGTTTTTTCATTCAACGCCGGATCAGTTAGCCGTCACGACCGCCTGACCGCTCAACGCCAGGTCCAGCAGTTCGCGGTTGGCGACCGCGTACATGGCGTAGTCGGTGCCGCTGGCGGCACGGATGTCCACCAGCATGGCGCGCCAGCGCTCGACCATGCCGTGGTGCTGCTCCAGCCACAGCGCCAGGCGGGTTTCCACGTCCTGGGTGCCGTCGCCTTCCTGCAGGACCGAGATGGTGATCGCCCGCTGTTGCCAGTCGACGTCATCACGGAACGCTTCACGGGCCAGGGCCTGCCAGTTGTTTTCCACCGGCAGCGCGCTGATCTGTTGCAGGTACCAGGTGATGTCCAGGGCGCTGCCCACGGCGAAGTAGGCCTTGGCCACATCGGCGGCGTTCTGGCCAGTGACGTCGGACGCCTCGATGATCGGCAGCAAGGTGTACAGGTGCGTGGTGCCTGCGACCATGCGTGCCAGCAGTTCCGGCACACCGGCGGCCACGTAGGCCTGGTAGCGGGTCTGCCAGCCTTCGCGGGTCGGACCTTCCAGCAGTTCGTCGAGCTTGAGGCCCAACGCGGCCAGGTGCGGACCGAAGTGCGCGACGTCACGGGCAGCGTTCTGCTCGTTGCGCCGGCTGCGCAGGAACCAGCGCGTGGCGCGACGGCCCAGGCGCATCAGCTCGTCCATCAGCTCCAGTTGCACGTCGGCCGAGACCTGGTGGTCCAGGGCTTCGATCTGACGGAACCAGTGCGGGAGGTGGAAGATATCCCGAACGATCACATACGCACCCGCCACATTCGCCGGGCTCATGCCCGTCGACTCCTTGAGCCTTTGAACGAACGTGATGCCCATGTGGTTGACCAGGTCGTTGGCGATCTGGGTGCTGACGATCTCGCGCTTCAGGCGATGGCGACGCATGGCTTCGGAGAACTTGCTCACCAGCGACGGCGGGAACGCCGTTTCCATGTCACGGGTCAGGTAGTCATCGTCCGGAACCAGGGAGTTGAGCAGCGCTTCCTTGAGGTCGATCTTGCTGTAGGAGATCAGTACCGACAGCTCGGCGCGGGTCAGGCCATGGCCCGCCGCGACACGCTCGGCCAACTGTTCTTCGGTCGGCAGGAACTCGATGGCGCGGTCCAGCTTGCCGCGGGCTTCGAGGTCGTTCATCAGGCGCTTGTATTCGGCGATCCGCACGAAAGCACGGCGTGCCGCCAGGGACAAGGCCTGGGTCTGCTTGTAGTTGTTGCCCAACACCAGGCCGCCGACTTCGTCGGTCATGCTCGCCAGCAACTGGTTGCGCTGCTTGTCGGTCATGTCGCCGGCCTGCACCACTTCGTTGAGCAGGATCTTGATGTTCACTTCGTGGTCGGAGCAGTCCACGCCACCGGCGTTGTCGATGAAGTCGGTGTTGGTGGCGCCGCCATGCAGGCCGAACTCGACGCGACCCAGTTGGGTCATGCCCAGGTTACCGCCCTCGCCCACGACCTTGCAGCGCAGCTCGTTACCGTTCACGCGCAATGCATCGTTGGCCTTGTCGCCGACGTCGGCGTGGCTCTCGGTGCTGGCCTTGACGTAGGTGCCGATACCGCCGTTCCACAACAGGTCCACCGGCGCCTTGAGCAAGGCGTTCAGCAGTTCGGTCGGGGTCAGCTTGTCGGCCTTGATATCGAAGCGTTCCTGCATCTGCGGCGTGATGGCGATGCTCTTCGCGCTGCGCGAGAAGATGCCGCCGCCTTCGGACATGATGCTGGTGTCGTAGTCGGTCCAGGCCGAACGCGGCAGGTCGAACAGACGCTTGCGTTCGGCGAAGCTGCTGGCCGGCTCCGGGTTCGGGTCGATGAAGATGTGCAGGTGGTTGAAGGCCGCGACCAGTTGCAGCTTGTCGGACATCAACAGACCGTTGCCGAACACGTCACCGGCCATGTCGCCGACGCCCACCACGGTGATGCTGTCTTCCTGGACGTTGATGCCGCGCTCACGGAAGTGACGCTGCACGCCAACCCAGGCGCCTTTGGCGGTGATGCCCATTTTTTTGTGGTCGTAGCCGGCCGAACCGCCGGACGCGAACGCATCGCCCAGCCAGAAGCCGTAGTCGATGGCAATGCCGTTGGCGATGTCGGAGAAGGTCGCTGTGCCTTTGTCCGCCGCCACCACCAGGTACGGGTCATCGTCGTCATGACGCACGACGTTGGCCGGTGGCACCAGCGCGCCATCCTTCAGATTGTCGGTGATGTCCAGCAGGCCCGAAATGAAGATGCGGTAGCAGGCGATGCCCTCGGCCGCGATCTCGTCCCGGCTGCCGCCCAGCGGCAGGCGACGCGGCAGGAAGCCGCCCTTGGCGCCCACCGGCACGATTACCGAGTTCTTCACTTGCTGGGCTTTTACCAGGCCGAGCACTTCAGTGCGGTAGTCTTCTTCACGGTCGGACCAGCGCAGGCCACCGCGGGCAACGTTGCCGAAGCGCAGGTGCACGCCTTCGACCCGTGGCGAGTAGACGAAGATCTCGAACTTGGGCACCGGCTTGGGCAGTTCCGGGATCAGGTGCGGGTTGAACTTGAAGCTGAAGTAGGACTTGTTCTGGCCGTTGGCGTCGGTCTGGTAGAAGTTGGTCCGCAGGGTGGCCTTGATCAGGTCCAGGTAGCGACGCAGGATGCGGTCTTCGTTGAGCACCTGGACGTTGTCCAATGCCGTGAGGATCGCCTGTTCCAGGCGCAGTTGCTTGTCTTCCAGGTCCTCGGCGCTGAGCTTGCGCGCCAGGTAGAAGCGGGTCTTGAACAACCGGGTCAACTCGCGGGCGATGTCGGTGTGGTTGGTCAGGGTGCTGGCGATGTAACCAAGGTCGAAGCCCAGGCGGATCTGCTTCAGGTAACGGGCGTAGGCACGCAGCAGCGCCACGTCGCGCCACGGCAGGCCGGCGGTCAGCACCAGGCGGTTGAACGCGTCGTTCTCGGCGTCACCGCTCACGATGTGGACGAAGGCGTCCTGCAAGGTGTCGTTGAGCTGCTGAATGTCCAGGTCCAGGCCTTCGGCGGCGGTGAAGGCAAAATCGTGGATCCAGAACTCGCGGCCATTGGTGTGGCGCAGGCGATACGGGAACTCACCCAACACGCGCAGGCCAAGGTTTTCCAGGATCGGCAACACGTCGGACAGCGCCAGCGGCGTGTCGGCGTGATACAGCTTGCAGTGCAGCTCGCGCTGGCCGGAAACCTGGCCCAGCGGCTGGTAGAAGCTCATGACCAGCGGATTTTTTTCATTCAGGCTCAGCAGGTGCTGCATGTCGACCACGGCCGAGTGCGCGGCAAAGCGCTCGCGGTAGCCGGCCGGGAAGCCTTTGGGGAAGTCGGCCAGCACGTTGGTGCCCTGGGCCTCGCCGAAGCTCTCGATCACCAGGCTGGCGTAGTCGTCTTTCCAGCTGCGGCAGGCCTGGACCACTTCCTTTTCCAGCAGCAGCGGGTCGATGTCGATGCGATTCTTCGGGTCCACCCGCAGGATCAACTGCACGCGAGCCAGCACCGACTCGGAGAAGAAGGTCCAGAACTCGCAGTCCGAGGCCTTCAGGCGATCCATCAGCACTTGCTGGATCTTCTGGCGCACTTCGGTGGAATAGATATCGCGTGGCACGTAGGCCAGGCAGTAGCAGAAACGGCCGTACGGATCCTTGCGCAGGAATACGCGGATCTTGTTGCGTTCCTGGATCTGCACAATGGACATCACCGTGCTGAACAGCTCGTCGACCGGGGTCTGGAACAGGTCGTCACGCGGCAGTACTTCGACCACCTGGGCCAGTTCCTTGCCCAGGTGCGCCTTGGCCTGAAAGCCCGAGCGACGCTCGATTTCCTCGACCTTGCGACGAATGTACGGAATCACCCGCACGCTCTCGCCATACACCGACGAGGTGTAAAGGCCCATGAAGCGGCGCTCCTTGATCACCTTGCCGCTGGCGTCGATTTCACGGATCGACACGTAGTCGGGATAGGCCGGACGGTGCACGCGGCTCGGGTGGGCGGCCTTGGCGAAGGACAGCAGGGTCGGTTCGCGCAGGTAGCTGACGGCGTAGTCTTCGATGCGCAGGTCTTCGGCAGTGAGACCGGCGCGCAGCAGCTTGGTCAGTCCGAGGAACGAATCGGGGTTGTATTCGATGTGGCCGCCATCGGCTTCATCGCGCACGACAAACTCTTCGTAGCCCAGGAAAGTGAAGTGGTTGCCCACCAGCCATTCCAGGAAGCTCTTGATCTCGCTCTTTTCGTCAGCATCGATGGCATAGGCGCTGTCGTCCAGACCCTCGAGGATCTCGCGGACCTTGGCTTTCATCGGCTCGAAATCGGCCACCGCCACGCGCACTTCGCCCAGCACTTGCTCAAGTTCCTTGCTCAGGACGTTGAGTTCAGCGGCGTTGGCGCAACGGTCGATTTCCAGGTACATCAACGACTCTTGCAGAATGCCGTCGCCCTGGGTGCCTTTGGGCAGGATTTCCAGCAACTCGCCCTTGCTGCCGCGACGCACGCTCAGCACGGTGGTTTGCAGGGTATGGATGCTGTAGCCACGACGGTTCAGCTCGGTACGCACCGAGTCCACCAGGAACGGCAGGTCGTGGTGCAGCACCTCCACTGCGGTGTGGGTCGACTGCCAGCCGTGGCGTTCGTAATCGGGGTTGTAGACACGCACCTGCGGTTGCGCGTGATCGAAATGCTCAAGCAGGCGCCAGGCGGACAGGGTGCAGCCGGCGAGGTCGGACAACCGGCGCTGGGTAAGCTCATCGAGGGAAATAATGCCGAAGAATTGTTCAGCGAACAGCGCCACTTGTGGCAGTGCCTGTTCACTGATGTGCTGCGCCAGTGCCGCTTGCAGTTGATGCTGGAAGTCGGCTTTGCTGGCTGCGGTGAAGAACGCCATCTGTGGTACTCCGCTTGGGCTTGTTATTGATGAAAGCGTCGCGTGCAACCCCCTGCGGGGCTGTCGGCCATCCCGTTCCTGATTCTCGGGCAGAGGAAACAGGATGACAGGTGGGTGAAGCTGGACGAGACCCGCAGGTCACATCCTTTTTCCATCTAATTTGCATGCAATGGACACCTGCAAAAAACACTCCGGGTGGCCTTTGCAGGTGCACATCCGTTGCGCAGCTTAACGAGTGCGGCAACCTGCCTGCTTGCAGCGCTGCGACATATTCGGTCATCGGCTAGCGTACGCCTCGAACAACCCTAGCAGCCCTCGATGGAAACGGCACCCCGGCGGGCGCAATCGCAGCCGATTTCCGGGCCGGCATGTGTCACCGGATATGAGTAATCCAGCAGAATTTTCTCCAGGCTGGCAAAATCCGGGCTTTCGCACCCGCAGGGCTCGTCGAGCCAGGAGCCACCCCCATGCAAATGACCACCGCCCTTCTGATCGCCAACCCGTGCGACGACGAAGAAGACAACATGGCCATGCTTTGCTGCCACAGCACCCAGGGCGAGATGTTCCTGATGACCCGCTACCCGGACGAAGACGAACTGGAGATCGCCCTCGATGGCGAGCCCTCGACCCTGGACGGGGTCAAGGTCACTCTGTCACCGACCTTGCTCAAGATCGAAGTCGCCGCAACGGACGCCGATGCCCTCGGAGGCGACGATGTGCTGGAGATCAGCCACGACACCGACGCGGCGGACCTGGCGGAGGTGGAATTGACGTTGCAGAACATTCTCAGGGGGACCGGGACTTATATAAGCCAGCTCTGAACCTGCCCACACCAAGAAGCAAGAACACTCCCCCTGTGGCGAGGGAGCAAGTTCCCTCGCCACAGGGGATCGCAGTGCCAAGCCTGTGGTTGGCACACCGTCGGTCGCCATCGCATCAAAGCGCCCTTGACGCCCCACCCAATTCTGATGTCTCCTGAAACCGGTTTCAGAACCTCGATAATTCCAATAAGCAGGTCTCAATCCGTGAATTCCTTCTCCGCCGCCCAGCGCAGCCGCGTGACCATGCTAGACGTCGCCGAACGCGCCGGGGTTTCCAAGGCCAGCGTCTCGCGTTTCATCGGCGAGGACCGCGCCCTGCTCTCCGAGGCCATCGCCCGGCGTATCGAGCAGGCGATCAGCGAACTGGGCTATCGCCCGAACCAGATGGCCCGCGGCCTCAAGCGCGGGCGCACCCGGCTGATCGGCATGCTGGTGGCCGACATCCGCAACCCCTATTCCATTGCCGTGATGCATGGTGTGGAAACCGCCTGCCGTCGCCATGGCTACAGCCTGGTGGTGTGCAACACCGACCGCGATGACGAACAGGAACGCCAGCATCTGGCCCTGTTGCGTGCCTACAACATCGAAGGGTTGATCGTGAACACCCTGGGCCATCACCGCGACGAACTGCTCGAACTGCGCAGTGAAATGCCGTTGGTATTGGTGGATCGCAAAGTCGATCGGCTCGAAAGCGACCTGGTGGGCCTGGATAACCCCGCTGCCGTCGGGATGGCGCTTGATCACCTCGAACAACGTGGCTACCGCGATCTGCTGCTGGTGACCGAACCGTTCGACGGCACCAGTTCACGGATCGAGCGGGTCGAGAGCTTCAAGACCGGCCTCCAGCAGCACCCGGCCCTGAACGGCGCCGTGCTGGAAATCGATGATCAATTGAGCGCACGCATCCAGGGCTTCCTCGCTCAACCGGACCGAGGCCCCAAGGCACTGTTCTGCGCCAACGGCATCGCGGCGTTGGCCGCCACTCAAGTGTTGCGGGAGCTGGGCTGCCATCTGTTCGATGATGTCGGTCTGATCGCCCTCGACGATCTGGATTGGTACCCCTTGGTGGGCAGCGGTATCACCGCCCTGGCGCAACCGACCGCCGAGATCGGCGCCAGCGCGTTCGAGTGTCTGCTCAAGCGTTTGCGCGGCGATAACGGGCCGGTTCGGACCCTGGATTTTGCGGCGCGGTTGATTGAGCGTGGGTCGACGCGGGGGAATCTTCGGTGACCGTGAGGGCCCTATCGCGAGCAGGCTCGCTCCCACACTGGGTCTGCGTCGCACACGAGTTCCTTGTGGGAGCGAGCCTGCTCGCAATGAGGCCCTAAAGCAAACCCCTTTTTTTGAACAAAACTGAAACCGGTTTCAGAAGGACAAGAACAATGACCAAACCACCCGTTTCCATCAGCCTCTCCAGCTACGGCGCCGATCTGGTCCGACAGACCGGCCAAGGGAATTTCATCCCTTTACTGGCCGCCGCCGGGGCCTCACGCATCGAATGGCGCGAAGAACTGCTCACCACCGAGCAACCCGCCGAGCTGGCAGCGGAGGCTCGGACCCAAGGCCTGCAAAGCATTTTTTCGTCACCTCTTGAACTGTGGCTCGCCGGCCAGACCAGGCCCAACCAAGCCCTGCAGCGGGCTTTACAACGCGCCGAAGCTTTCGGCTCGACCTGGCTGAAAGTCTCGCTCGGCTGTTTCACCGACTCCCATGATCTTCCGGCCCTATCGGCAATCCTCACCGCCAGCCCGGTGCAACTGTTGGTGGAAAACGACCAGACGCTGCAAGGCGGACGGATCGAACCCCTGCAACGCTTCTTCAGCGCTGCCGAGCACCACTCGCTGCCCGTTGGCATGACCTTCGACATCGGCAACTGGCAATGGCAGGACCAATCGGCTGCCGTGGCGGCCCGGCAGCTCGGACGGTACGTGAAATATGTGCATTGCAAGGCGGTGGCCCGGCGCGACGACGGCAAGTTGATTGCCGTGCCTCCGGCGCTGGCGGACCTGCACTTGTGGGAGCAACTGCTCAAGCACATGCCGGCCGGCGTGATGCGCGCTGCCGAGTACCCCCTGCAAGGCGATGACCTGCTGCAAGTGACCATTGAACATGTCGCTACCCTGGCCGACCTCGGCCAAATGCGCCGGGAACCTGCCCATGTCTGAGTTCGACGTTCTATCATTCGGTGAAACCATGGCGATGTTGGTGGCCGAGCAATGCGGCGACCTGGCAAGCGTCCAGCACTTTCACAAACGCATCGCCGGGGCCGACAGCAACGTCGCCATCGGCCTGTCGCGGCTGGGCTTCAAGGTCGGCTGGCTGAGCCGGGTCGGCGCCGACTCCCTGGGGCGCTTCGTGGTGCAGACGCTGGAAAAGGAAGGCCTGGATTGCCGCCACGTGGCGGTCGATCCGGCCCATCCCACCGGGTTCCAGTTCAAATCCCGCACCGACGATGGAAGCGACCCGCAAGTCGAGTATTTCCGTCGTGGTTCGGCAGCCAGTCACCTGTCGATCGATTCCATCGCCGCGCCGCTGCTGGGCGCCCGTCATCTGCATGCCACCGGCATCGTGCCGGCCCTGTCGGACACGGCTCGGGAAATGTCCTTCGAGCTGATGAATCGCATGCGCGAGGCCGGTCGCAGCCTGTCATTCGACCCGAACCTGCGACCCAGTCTTTGGTCCAGTGAGACAACGATGGTCTGCGAAATCAACCGCCTCGCCGCCCTCGCCCATTGGGTCTTGCCGGGGCTCAGCGAAGGCCGGCTGCTGACCGGCTTCGACGACCCGGCCGACATCGCTGCGTTCTACCTGGACCAAGGCGCCGAAGCGGTGGTGATCAAGCTCGGTGCGGAAGGCGCCTACTACCGCACGCCTCAGGACCAGGGCTTCGTGGCGGGCGTTCCGGTGGCGCGGGTGGTGGACACGGTAGGCGCCGGTGACGGGTTCGCCGTCGGTCTGGTCAGCGGGCTGCTGGAAAGCCTGGGCATCACCGAAGCCGTGCAGCGCGCCAACTGGATCGGCAGCCGCGCAGTGCAAAGCCGTGGCGACATGGAAGGCTTGCCGACCCGCGCCGAGTTATTGGCTGACCAACCCTGTGGGAGCGAGCCTGCTCGCGATATGGCCTGAAGCACACCGCAAACACACCTGCTGCAACAAAAACAACAAGCTCAGGAGTCAACGACATGCAAACGCTCAACCTCGCCACCCGCCGCTGGTGGTACATCATGCCCATCGTGTTCATCACCTACAGCCTGGCCTATCTGGACCGGGCCAACTATGGCTTTGCCGCTGCCTCGGGCATGGCCAAGGACCTGATGATCACTCCAGGGCTGTCGTCATTGCTCGGCGCGCTGTTTTTCCTCGGCTACTTTTTCTTCCAGGTGCCGGGCGCGATCTACGCGCAGAAACACAGCGTGAAGAAGCTGATCTTTGTCAGCCTGATCCTCTGGGGCTCGCTGGCGACATTGACCGGCGTCGTGTCCAACGCCTACTGGCTGATCGTGATCCGCTTCATGCTCGGCGTCGTCGAAGCCGCCGTGATGCCGGCCATGCTGGTGTACCTGTGCCACTGGTTCACCCGGGCCGAACGCTCGCGGGCCAATACCTTTTTGATCCTCGGCAACCCGGTGACCATGCTGTGGATGTCGGTGGTGTCGGGTTATCTGGTGCAACAGTTCGACTGGCGCTGGATGTTCATCATCGAAGGCCTGCCGGCGGTGCTCTGGGCTTTTGTCTGGTGGCGCCTGGCGGACGACCGGCCATCCCAGGCCAAGTGGCTCAGCGCCCAGGAAAAGCAGGATCTGGAAAGCGCACTGGCGGCCGAACAGGTGGGCATCAAGGCGGTGAAAAACTACGCCGAAGCCTTCCGTTCGCCGATGGTCATCATCCTGGCGCTGCAATTTTTCTGCTGGAGCATCGGGGTCTACGGGTTCGTGCTGTGGCTGCCGTCGATCCTCAAGGCCGGCCTGCAGATGAGCATGGTCGAGGCCGGCTGGCTGTCCTCATTGCCCTACCTGGCGGCGGTCGTCGGCATGCTCGTCGTGTCGTGGGGCTCGGACAAGGCACAAAAGCGCAAGCGTTTCGTCTGGCCGCCCCTGCTGGTCGCTTCCGTGGCGTTCTATGCCTCTTACCTGCTGGGGCCTGAACATTTCTGGTGGTCCTACAGCCTGCTGGTCATCGCCGGCGCCTGCATGTATGCGCCGTACGGGCCGTTTTTTGCCATCGTCCCGGAAATCCTGCCGGCCAATGTCGCCGGGGGCGCCATGGCGCTGATCAACAGCATGGGCGCGCTGGGCTCCTTCGGCGGCTCGTACCTGGTGGGCTACCTGAATGGCTCCACCGGCTCGCCGGGCATGTCATTCCTACTGATGAGCGGCGCATTGCTGTTGTCGGTGGTGCTGACCCTGGCCCTGAAACCCGGCGCCAGCGACCGTGCCCCCTCCCAACCCGCGCCACACCCGGCGCCCGCCCATTCCTGAATCGAGACCCTCTCATGAAAAAGCACGTGGTGTTGTACAAGGCGCTGTCGGCGCAATTGATGGCCCGTTTGCAAGCGCAGGCCGACGTCACCCTCATCGAACGCCTCGACGCCCAGGGCCTGGCGCAGCTGCGCGACGCCCTGCCCGGCGCCCATGGCCTGCTGGGCGCGAGCCTGAAGCTGGATGCATCGCTACTCGACCTGGCGCCGAACCTGCAAGCCATCGCCAGCGTCTCGGTGGGCGTCGACAACTACGACATCGACTACCTGACCAAACGCCGGATCCTGCTCAGCAATACCCCCGACGTGCTGACCGAGACCACCGCGGACACCGGCTTTGCCTTGATCCTCGCCACCGCCCGGCGCGTGGTGGAACTGGCCAACCTGGTCCGCACCGGCCAATGGCAAAAAAGCATCGGGCCCGAGCATTTCGGCAGCGATGTCTACGGCAAGACCCTGGGCATCATCGGCATGGGCCGCATCGGCGAAGCCCTGGCCCAGCGCGGCCATTTCGGCTTCGGCATGCCAGTGATCTACCACAGCCACTCGCCCAAACCGGCCGTCGAACAGCGTTTCAATGCGCGCTACTGCGATCTTGAAACGCTGTTGCGGCAGGCGGACTTCGTTTGTCTGACCTTGCCCCTGACGAAAGAGACCGAAGGGTTGATCGGCGCTCAAGCGTTTGCACAGATGCGTCCAGAGACCATTTTCATCAACATCTCCCGGGGCAAAGTGGTAGACGAGTCGGCACTGATCGACGCCCTGCGCAACGGCCAGATCCGTGGCGCAGGGCTGGATGTGTTCGAGCGCGAACCCTTGGGCGCGGATTCGCCGCTGCTTCAAATGGACAACGTGGTAGCGACCCCGCACATGGGCTCGGCCACCCATGAGACACGGGAAGCCATGGCCCGATGCGCGGTGGACAACCTGTTGGCGGCATTGGCGGGTGAGCGGCCGGCGAATCTTGTGAATGAGGGGGCTTGGCAAGGCTGAGGTCTTGCCGCCTTCAAATATGCCATCGCAAGCAGGATCGCGATGGCAACTGCGTTCATTTAGGTGCACGCAACACCACCCTCCGGGGCACACCCAGTTTTAGAACACCTCAGTAACGTTGCCACATTACCTTCTCGATCCCCCCCTAAAATATATAAACATATCAAACGACGAAAACAGTAGAGAAAAACGAAGCTTTCAACAAAGTAGCTCATTCCTACATCCGCCTCCTACTCAACGACAAGAACGGACCTACGTCATCGTCGGAAGTTGCGCAATAGCCTTCACATCATCCCAATGTTATTAATTAATCACTTGCGAATACACGCAAGTTGAGCGTTCGCATCGCGACACTCATTAATCACATTGGAGTAAATCGATATGGGTAGGAAACGTACTGAAATAAACAACACCTTTTATGGCCTGCCAGAAGCATTGGGCTTCTCTAAAGGACTTCTCGCAACGGAAGCCGATTTTTTTGCATCACTGACCAATTAATCCAGTGACCGATTAAATATCGGCAACAGATGCCGAAAGGTTCTCCTTTCGGCATCCATTAGCGGAGATCTATATGTCTGAACGCGAACTCTCACCCACCGAAGCGCTATTCAACATCATGTCCACGCTCCATAAACTTGGCCTCAGCGCAGTAACACGGTACACAACACCATCCAAGCTCGTAGCGACGGCTGAATTGTTTGATAGCAATAACAATCTAGTTGAATCGGGGGCTGGCAAGGGACCAGACTCACTAATAGGCGCACTGGCCGAAAGCATAGAGCACTTCAGCACATTTAAGCTTCTTGCTGATCCTCCCACACGATACTGCTCCGACAAGATAGCCACTCAAAAAGCCGTTACAGAAGATGGAATTTTTACCAAACTGCCTCGTACCGAAAAATCAATAGAATGTTTTAGACTCACGTCGCTCAACGACAATGAAGAGCTATTCGCCCCATGCGCCTTACTACGCCCTGAAACGACGCGAACCATCCACAATGATCCAAATTCCGAATTGCATTTCCTATCTCGCTACTCATCAAACTCTGGGATTGCTTTCGGTTGCACAGAAAACGAAGCACTCTTACATGGTACCCATGAGACAATCGAGAGGCATATTCTTTCTCTTTTCTATATGTCTGTATGTGGCCTCGGTCCGGCGATTGAACTGTATACCCCTTCAACCGAGTTACTTGAAACAGCGCTGACGAGCCACCCCTCAGCTCTGGCATCAGCGAGTAGACTGCAAGTGATTGTCATCAAGGACGTACTATCAGTTTATTTTGCAGTGGCGTTTCCCAAAATGGGGCCTGGAGCTCATCATCTTTCACTCATCGGCTCCGGATGCTCGCTTGAAATTGAAACTGCAATACAAAGGGCAGTTACTGAACAATTTCAGTCCGAGGATTTATATGATGAAATTGAAGAATCTATAGATAGAAAAACCGTTGATTTACTATCCCAGTCTAAGCACCTGAAACATCTAATCGACTTCGCACCCCTCATAAGAGCGACTCTCCCTATAATTGACACCCCAGCACATACTGACTCCGCTACAGTTTCCGCGCAGTTAGAAACGCTGCAAAAAAACCTATCAAACGCAGGAATGAAAATATTCCGCCGAACCGTAGCTCGCTTTTCAAGCAACAGCATTGTCACTCAAATTTATATTCCGGGACTTGAGCGCTTCAACATAATTCGGAATGGTCGCTTGGTGGTGCCCCAGTACGTGTTACGCCGATGAAGAAATTAGACAGAAGCAACCAGGAGCGGGTACATGCACAGCATTCAAACCATGATAAAAAACGCCTACAAAAAACACACCAAACTGCTAGCGATGACCATAGTTACCATCATTGCACTTAAACTCATCACACTCGCCCCGCCACTTTTACTTGGAACCATCATCGATACCCTGCAAGGTGACAGCCATCCAGCGTCTAATCTTTTACTCGCATTGACGTCAGGCCTGATTGCCGCGGGATGTATTCATGCTCTCATCACTCCGCTACAAATCCACGCACTGTCAAAGCTGGTACAGCGTATCATCCTAAACGCCTCTATTGAGTGGATTACTGAACTCATACGCAAGGAATTTTCGCTGTTCAATTCCTGGCGAATCGGCCACTTCATAAAATCGGTTGAGCGTGGAATTACTGCTCACGAACAACTTTTGACATTTATCGTGACCATTGCGCTTCCCGTGCTCTTGGAGTTCATGGTTGTTGGAGCTGCTTTTATTCACATAGGGGGCAGTGAGATTTTTTTGAGCATGACGGTGTTTGGAATTATATATCTGGCTGTCACACATAAAATCATCAGATGGAGGAGAAAGCACATCGATGCTGTCAATGAACAGGAAGATGAATTAGGTGCCCACCTCTACAACACCCTCAACGCGGGAAAAATCATAAAGCTGGAAAATGCCATTCCTACGGCACTGCAACCGTTGAACGCAGCACTCGAACGCTATGCCGAGGCTGCGGTGACAACGGCGTCGTCTGGCGGCCTGCTGAGTGCCGCCAAGGTTCTGTTCGTAAGCCTTTCCACTGGGGGATTGCTCTACTGGGGTGTCGTGGACCAATTGTCGGGGGAGCCAAGTATTAGTGTCGGGCAGCTGGTTGCCATTTTTTCAATCGCGGGGAGCTATATGCTCAATATTTCAACCCTGACGGAAGGGTATCGTGTGCTAGACCAGTTCCTCGCAGACCAGCGCCAATTTCAAAGTCTGCTATCACTTGGGAATTTCGATTGCAGCAGTCGAATGGCAACGGTTGATTTCCAACGCTCCTCAAAACTGGAGCTCACACCCTGTGAAGTGGCAGGAACGGCAGCGCCTCGCCTGTCAGTCAAGCGCTCCCTGGAATTTACTCAAGGGCAGTCAGTGGCCGTCACGGGCCCTAGCGGCGCAGGCAAATCCACTTTTATGGAAGTCCTCGCCGGGCTTGATGTATCAACGCGAGACCAACTGAGTATCGACTCGATACCGGTCTCACTGTTGACTGCGCAAGCTCACTTGAACGCCCTGAGGTATTGCCCCCAACAACCAAGGTTTCTAGAAGGCCCTTTTGAACAATCGGTCCTGTTCGGAGGCAACGCATCGCCGATCTTGTCCAGAGCCATACGGCAATTGGAACTGGATAAGATCGTGGCAATACGGCAGCTCAGCGAAAATGCCTCGAATATTTCCGGAGGCGAAGCCAAACGTTTGTCGCTTCTGCGCCTAATCAACAAGCCGGGAAAATTCAACATGTTCGACGAGCCCAGCGCATCCATCGAACCCAGGCTGACCGCGCCCCTTTGGGACCTGTTATTCAACGTTTTTTCCGGGCGGGGGTTAATATGCGTCACCCATGACATTGACCACCTGCATCGGTTTGACCGGGTCATCGTGATGCAAGGAGGAACAATCGTGGACGATGGTCCATGGAGGGAACTGGTCGGCAGGCCAGCGGTCAGGCTGCTGGTGGAGGAAATTCGGATGCAGAACTAGCGAAATATGATGCTGGAGCTGCCGCCGTCATCGCGAGCAGGGCTCGCTCCCACAGGTTCTGCAGTTCGCCTTGGACTTGAGGATTACCTCAGACCCAATGTGGGAGCGAGCCTGCTCGCGATAGCGGTTGTTCAGGTTACATCTAGGTTGAATGTACTGCCGCCATCGCGAGCAAGCTCGGCTCCCACAGGTTTTGCGGTGGGCCCAGGATTCAAGGACTGTCAAAAGTCCCTTGTGGCTAGGTCGGCTGGCGGGTTTCGATGGTATCCAGTGCGCGGTTGGCCAACAGGCTGCCCAGTTCGATCAGCTGTTGGATGCCCAGGAGCAAATGCCGGCGTGAACCGTTCAGGTCGAAGGCCAGGTCTTCAACCATGGCGTTGGCCGAGGCCAGGGTTTCGCTCAGGTTAGCGAGCAGGCTTTCGGTGTCGATGGCTTTGTTTACGGTGAAGAGCTGGCCTGGGGCTGGACCCGATTCGGGTCTGCCTGGTTTGGGATTCAGGTAATGGTCGAGGACTCGGTCGGTGACTTCGTCATGTTTTTGGGACCTGGTTTTTGGGCGCGGTGAGGACGGATCGGTGCCCGGGGGGTTGGGGGTAGCTTTGAACATAAGTGGAACCTCATGTGGGATGGAAGAACCACCACCTCGCTACCAAACGAGGGTGGCGGCCATACGAAGGTTGGTAGACCGGCCCACATGACTCCGGCGCGCCCGAGAGCGCCCTACGCATGGCCACCATCAATACAAATGCTCAGATGCACCTGTAAAAGGTGACGCTTGCGTCACGTAGAGAACCGGGCTACCAAACCCGATCGCTGATTCATCAGCGACCCGGAAACGATAGAACCTGCCTTCCGAGCACACAAGCCGGCGGATTCTGGCGCAGTCGTAGGCAATGGCGCAAGACAACGTAGCCCAATACAGAACACTCCTACATCGAGATAAACATCCCTTCACTTTGTGAGTGCTTCGTACTGGTGCGCCAGCCCGGTCAAGCGGGAGCAAGCTCCCTCGCCACGGGATCAGTGCGCTTGTCCGGGCGGTATTCATCGCAAACAAGCCCACCCCCAGAATGTTTCCAAGCCGATCACAATTGCACACAGTCAATCAAAATCCCGTTAGTCGCCAACCCCCGCCATGCATTAAAGTAACGCCCCCAGCCCCGGCGTTATCCGAACGCCTGGGCCCCCCCTTTCCAGGAACAGTCACCGATGGAACATCGTGAAGCGCTGCTGGCGCTGCGAACCTTTCTTTCTACGCAGATTCTCGGCCAGGAAAAACTCATCGAGCGCCTGCTCATCGCCTTGCTCGCCGACGGCCATATGCTGGTGGAAGGTGCGCCGGGTTTGGCGAAGACCAAGGCGATCAAAGAGCTCGCCGAAGGGATCGAAGCGCAGTTCCATCGCATCCAGTTCACCCCCGACCTGCTGCCCGCCGACATCACCGGCACGGAAATCTATCGGCCGGAAACCGGCAGCTTCGTGTTCCAGCAAGGCCCGATCTTCCACAACCTGGTGCTGGCGGACGAAATCAACCGTGCCCCGGCCAAGGTCCAGTCCGCGTTGCTTGAAGCCATGGCCGAACGGCAGGTCAGTGTCGGGCGCAGCACCTATGAACTGTCGCCGTTGTTCCTGGTGATGGCGACGCAGAACCCGATCGAGCAGGAAGGCACCTACCCGTTGCCGGAAGCGCAGCTCGACCGCTTCCTGATGCACGTCAAGATCGGTTTCCCGGACGCTGCGGTTGAGCGCCGGATCTTGCAGCAGGCCCGGGGCGAAGCGCTGAACGGCGAAGCCAAGCCCGAGCGCCGCGTGAGCCAGCAGGCGATTTTCTCCGCGCGCAAGGAAATCCTCGGCCTGTACATGGCCGACGCCGTGGAGGAGTACCTGGTGCAACTGATCATGGCGACTCGCAACCCGGCCAAGTTCGATCCGGAGCTGGCCGAATGGATCGCCTACGGCGCCAGCCCTCGCGGCTCGATCGCTCTGGACCGCTGCGCCCGGGCCCACGCCTGGCTGGCCGGGCGGGATTTCGTCAGCCCCGAAGACATCCAGGCCGTGCTGTTCGATGTGTTGCGCCACCGTATCATCCTGTCGTTTGAGGCCGAAGCCGCGGGCATCGATCAGGATCGGGTCGTGCAGCGGATTCTCGACGTGGTCGCTGTCGCTTGAGCATGAACCATGAATAACCCACTGGCGCCCGCACCGGGCATCCGCGTCAGCCTGTCGGAGCTGATCGAGATGCGCCATCGCGTGCGCGAGGTGCAGTTGTTCTCGACACCCGGCCAGCGCAGCCCGTTGATTGGCCTGCACCATTCCAAGCTGCGCGGGCGCGGGGTGGATTTCGATCAGGTGCGGGTCTATCAGGCCGGCGACGACGTGCGCACCATTGACTGGCGCGTCACCGCTCGCACTCAGGAGCCCCACACCAAACTGTTCCATGAAGAGCGCGAGCGGCCGATCTTCATCATGATCGAGCAGAGCCACCGGCTGTTCTTCGGCTCCGGCCAGATGTTCAAATCGGTACTGGCAGCCCAGGCCGCCAGCCTGATCGGCTGGGCCGCGCTGGGGCATAACGACCGGGTCGGCGGGCTGGTGTTCGGCAACAACACCCATTACGAAGTCAAGCCGAGGCGCAGCAAACAGAGTCTGTTGCAGTTGCTCAATCGGCTGGTGCGGGTCAATCAGTCGCTGCATCCCGAAGGCGAACCGGACCGCGACTCCTTCGGTATCGCCCTGCGCCGGGCCCGAGAAGTGCTGCGACCCGGCAGCCTGGCGATCATCATTTGCGACGAGCGCGCGCTGTCCGACAGTGCCGAACAGCAACTGAGCCTGCTGTCGCGTCATTGCGACCTGTTGCTGCTGCCCCTGTCCGATCCGCTGGATCATGCCCTGCCCGCCGCCGGCCTGCTGCGGTTTGCCCAACGCGGCGCGCAATTGGAGCTCGACACTCTGAATGTCGAATTGCGCCAGGCCTATCGCGCCCAGGCCGAAGTGCGCCTGGAGCGTTGGGAAATGCTTGCGCAAAAGCTGCGGATCCTGATGATGCCCTTGAGCACCCAGGGCGACATGGTCGAACAACTGCGCGAGTACCTGAACCCCAAGCGGGCCGGGAACAGCCGATGAGCAGCCTCGATCAATTGCAGCCGTTGATGGCGCCGCCGCCGATTGGTTTCTGGCCCCCTGCGCCAGGCTGGTGGCTGCTGCTGGTGTTGATCCCCTTGCTGGGCCTGGGCCTGTGGCAGTTGCGTCGGTTCATCCCCGCCAAACGCCCCGAAACCCGTGCAGAACAACCGCTGGATCCGGTGCGCCTGGCGGCCCTGGCCGAACTCGCCCTGTTGCCCAAGCCCTACGACGGCGCGCCGGCCGGCGCCTGGTTGCAGCAACTCAACGGGCTGCTCAAGCGCCTGTGCCGCAACCATTACCCCTATAGCCAGAGCCACACCCTTAACGGTCGTAAATGGCTGGCATTCCTGGATAACCGCTGCCCGGCCGCCGGTCTCACCCGTTGGATGGTGCTGGTGGAAGGCGCCTACAAACCCGAGTGCAAACTGGATGACAAAGCCATCGCCGGGCTGACCCAGGCGGTCGAAATCTGGATTCGCAAACATGTTTGAATTTGCCTGGCCGTGGGTGTTCGCCCTGTTGCCACTGCCGTGGCTGATGCGTCTGGTGCTGCCGCCGGCCGACAGCGGCGAGCCGGCGCTCAAGGTCAGTTTCCTCGGCGACCTCGAAGGCCTCGTCGGGCGCCGGGCCCGGGCCAACCTGCCGACCTGGCGCCAGCAGGCGCCCTTCATGCTGATCTGGCTGCTGTTGCTGATCGCCGCTGCCCGTCCGCAATGGCTCGGGGAACCGCTGCCCATTGCCGCCAGCGGTCGGGATCTGTTGGTGGCCGTGGATGTCTCAGGATCGATGGACTTTCCCGACATGCAATGGAAGGACGAAGAAGTCAGTCGCCTGTCGCTGGTCCAGCACATGCTCGGGGATTTTCTCGAAGGCCGCGAAGGCGACCGGGTCGGGCTGATCCTGTTCGGCAGCCAGGCTTACCTGCAAGCGCCGCTGACCTTCGACCGCCGCACCGTCCGGCGCTGGCTCGACGAAGCACGGATCGGCATCGCCGGCAAGAACACCGCCATCGGCGATGCCATCGGCCTGGCCCTCAAACGCCTGCGCCAGCGTCCGGCCCACAGCCGCGTGCTGATCCTGGTCACCGACGGCGCCAACAATGGCGGTGAAATCGACCCGCTGACCGCCGCCCGTCTGGCCGCCGACGAGGGTGTGAAAATCTATCCGATCGGCATTGGCGCCGACCCCGAGCAAAGCGGCTCCACCGGTTTTCTTGGCGTCAACCCAAGCCTGGACCTCGACGAACCGACCTTGAAAGGCATTGCCCAGGTCACGGGTGGTCGGTATTTCCGTGCTCAGGACGGCGAGCAGTTGCTGGCGATCAAGGCCACCCTCGACCAACTCGAACCGGTGACCCAGCAACCGACCCAGGCCCGACCTGCCCTGGCGCTTTATCATTGGCCCCTGACCGTGGCGCTGCTGCTGAGCGTGTTGCTGGTGGCCCGGGTGCGCTGGCCGGACAATCCGTTGCAGCGCCTGTTCACCCAGCCGCTGTTCCAACCGACCCAACATACCGAGTGGCGCCAGCGCCTCAAGCGGCTGCGCTTGCGGAGGCGCCGATGATCGCGCTCTGGCCGCATTGGCTGCGCCCTTGGTTCGTATTGCTGCTGCCCTTGCTGGGCTGGCTGCTCTGGCAACTGTGGCACCGGCAGAAACGCGTAGGCCGCTGGCAGATGATTCTGCCCCCGGCCTTCCATAGCGTGCTGCTCAGTGGCGGCAGTGGCCGCGAAAGCCGGTTACCGTGGATTGCCTTGGGCCTGGCCTGGTTGTTGATCGTGCTGGCCTTGCTGGGGCCGAGCTGGGCGCGCGTCGAACAGACCAGCCAACGCCCCGCCGACCCACTGGTGGTGCTGCTGGAACTGACCCCGGAGATGCTCGCCACCGACGCTCCACCTACGCGCCTGGAACAGGCCCGGCGCAAAGTGCTGGACCTGCTGCACAATCGCAGCGACGCGCAGACCGCGATCATCGTCTACGCCGGCAGTGCCCACACGCTGGTGCCGCTGTCCGACGATCTCGCCACCAGCGCCAACCTGCTCGAAGCCCTCAAGCCTTCGATCATGCCGCAAAGTGGTCATCGGGCCGATCTGGCGGTCAACAAAGCGCTGGCCTTGCTGGACCAGGGTGAACTCGGCCATGGCCGGATCCTGCTGATCGGTTCGTCATTGAGTGAACAGGAACGCCACGGCATCCGCCAGTCCCTGGAAGGTTCCGCCACCCGATGGCTGATGCTCGGCATCGGTACCCGCGAAGGCGCGCCCGTGGCCCAGGAGGATGGCAGCTATCTGAAGGATGCCCAGGGCGCGATCCTGGTGCCACGCCTGGACAATCCGGGCCTCAAGTCCTTCGCCAGCGAGCTGGACGGCCGCTATCGTCAGGCGCGACTGGATGACAGCGATCTGCGGGGCCTGGGCCTGCTGGACGGTCCGCGCCATCTGCGCAGCGACGGCCAGACCCTGCGCCTGGACACTTGGGCCGACCAGGGATACTGGTTGCTGCTGCCACTGTTGTTGCTGGCTGCCTGCGCCGGGCGTCGCGGCTGGCTGTTCTGCCTGCCGTTGTTGCTGGCGTTGCCGCAGACCGGCCACGCTTTTGAATTCGAGGATTTGTGGTTGCGCCCCGATCAGCAAGGCCAGCATCTGCTCAAGCAGAAGCGCCCGGCCGAGGCCGCCAAGCACTTCGAGGACAGCCAGTGGCAAGGTGTCGCCCTGTATGAAGCTGGCGACTACAGTGCAGCCGCTCAGCGCTTCGCCGAGGGCAACGATGCCCGGGCCCATTACAATCGGGGTAACGCCCTGGCCCGCAGCGGTGAACTGGAAGCGGCGCTCGATGCCTACGAACAAGCCCTGGAGCTGCAACCCGACCTGCGCCCCGCCCAGACCAACAAGGCGCTGGTGCAAAGCCTGTTGAACGAACAGACACCGCCGACGGACGAACCCAAACCGGCCGACCAGCAAGAGCCGGGGCCCGCCGAACAGGCGCCGAATGCCGACGCTCAAGCGCAGTCGTCTGAGCAGGGCCAGCCGTCCGCCGAAACGCCTGCACCGCCGGACGAGGCCCAGCCATCCCACGCCGCCCCGCCCGGTGCCCAGGATGTGCCGGGCAGCGAACTGCCGGACGAGCAGACCACCACCCCGCCGCTGCGCCCCGCCGGCGACCAGCGCAACGAAGAAGAACAACGTCAGGCAATGGAACAATGGCTGCGCCAGATCCCGGATAATCCGGGCGAACTGCTCAGACGTAAGTTCTGGTATGAACAGCAAAGCCATCAGGCCCAGGGAAAAACCCCATGACCCGCGTCACCGTCTACTTCCTCGCGTTGTTGTTCTGGGCCTTTGGCGCCCAGGCTGCACAGCTGACTGCCAGCGTGGACCGCGGCCGCGTGAACTCCGGGGAAACGGTGGAACTGACCCTGGAATCCAACGACGCCACGCTGTTCGGCAAACCCGACCTGAGCCCGCTCCAGGCGCTGTTCGATGTACGCGGCACCCGCCAGGTCAACCAGCTGACTACCCTAGACGGCGAGAACCGCGCCACCACGCGCTGGATCGTGACGCTGCTGCCGCGCCAGAGTGGCACCGTGGTCATCCCCGCGCTGCAACTGGGCGAAGCCACCAGCCAGCCGATCACCCTGCAAGTGATCGAAAGCGAGACCCGCAACGCGTCCGGCACACTTGCGCCGATATTCATCGAAGCCAGCCTCGACCAGCACCAGGTGTACGTGCAGGCGCAGGCGATCCTGACCCTGCGCATCTACCATTCAGTGTCGCTGTACGACGACAGCAGCCTGACACCGCTGCACATCCCCGATGCACGCACCGAGCAGCTGGGCGAATCGCGCACCTACGAAAAGGTCATCAACGATGTGCGCCACGGCGTGATCGAGTTGCGGTATGGCATCTATCCCCAGCGCAGCGGTGAGCTGACCGTTCCGGCCCAGACCTTCAGCGCCACGCTGGTCGAACCGGTCGCCCAAGGCGCGGTGCCGTCGGGGCCCAAACCGGGGCAACTGATGCGCGTCAGTTCCGAACCGCTGCACCTGAACGTCAAGCCCAAGCCTGCCAGCTACCCGGCCGACGTGCCCTGGCTGCCGGCACGCAGCCTTTCCCTGAGCGAAAGCTGGAGCCCGGAACCGACCCACAGCCAGGTCGGCGACTCCCTCACCCGCAGCCTGACCCTGGAAGCCGAAGGCCTGGCCAGCGCCCAACTGCCGCCCTTGCCCGCCACCGAAATCAACGGTTTGCGGCGTTACCCGGACCAACCGGTCCTGAGCAGCCGCAGCAGCGAGCGCGGTCTGGTGGGCAGCCGTGAAGACCGTGAAGCCCTGGTGCCGAACCGCAGCGGCACCATCGAGCTGCCGCCGGTAGAGGTGGTCTGGTGGAACACCCTGGAAGACCACCTGGACCGCACCAGCCTGCCGGCGCGGACCCTGCAAGTAGCGAACAATCCGAGCCTGATGGTGGATGCGCCAGCGGGCCCGGCGCAAATCGTCACCACCGTGGACAGCGACGCCTTGTGGTACTGGCAGTTGACCAGCTTCATCCTGTTCTGCACCACCCTGCTCGGCCTCGGCTTATGGTGGCGGGCACGCTCGCAGCCGGCGGTGCTGCGCGCGACCCAGGCCGGACCGAGCCCACGCACCCTGCTCGACGACCTCAAGCGCGCCTGCCTGGCCAACGACCCCCACGCGACCCGCCAGGCCCTGGACGCCTGGGCCCGCCAACAGCCGGAAACCCTGGCCGACATGGCAGCCCGCTTCGTCCCCCTGTCCGACGCGCTGGACGGCCTCAACGGCGCACTCTACAGCGAGACCGGCCAGCACTGGCAAGGCGAAGACCTGTGGCGGGCAATTCGCACCATCCCCACCGCCGACCACTCCAGGGACCCGCTGGGCGAGAGTGGGTTGCCGCCGCTTTATCCCAAGTAACCCGCCGGGCGGGTGCTCCGATGAAAACCTTCGTGACGACCCCGAGTGGACAAAGCATGCTAGCGAAGCCGATCCATCGTGGGAGCGAGCCTGCTCGCGATGGCGGTGGGTCAGCCAGGCAGATATTGAATGGACCGGCGCCTTCGCGGGTAAACCCGCTCCCACAGGGTTTTGTGGCGGGTGCAGAGTTTGTAGGCACACCAAGATCACTGTGGGAGCGAGCCTGCTCGCGATAGCGGTGGGTCAGCCAAGCAGATATCGAATGGTCCGCCGCCTTTGCGGGTAAACCCGCTCTCACAGGGGTTTTGTGGCGGGTGCAGAGTTTGTAGGCACACCAAGATCACTGTGGGAGCGAGCCTGCTCGCGATAGCGGTGAGTCAGCCAGGCAGATATTGAATGGACCCCCGCCTTCGCGGGTAAACCCGCTCCCACAGGGTTTTGTGGTGGACACAAAATCTGTATGCACGCCCTTCGCTTTTGTGGCGAGGGAGCTTGCTCCCGCTGGGGCGGTCCGACGCATCGGGCGAAGCGGCCCTTTTTTTGCGATTGCTGCGCAATCGGGCGGGAGCAGGCTCTCTCGTCACGGGGATCGGTGCTATGGCGAGTGCAACGAAGTAGCACGGGTCCTCTGCGCTGTTTCCCAGTAAACTCCGCTTTTTTCAGCCGCTTTTCTTCACGCGGCCATTACCGTTTTCTGGAGCTTGCCTTGCGTCTGTTTCACACCTCCGACTGGCACCTGGGGCAAAACCTGCACGGCCAGGAGCGCGATTTCGAGCACGGGTGTTTCCTCGAATGGCTGCTGCGCCAGCTGGCCAGCGAAAAACCTGATGTGCTGTTGATCGCCGGCGATATCTTCGACACCGTCAATCCGCCGGTCAAAGCCCAGGAGCGGCTGTACGATTTCATCGTCAGTGCCCACGAACAGAATGCCAACCTGACCATCGTGATGATCGCCGGCAACCACGACTCCGGCTCGCGCATCGAGTTGCCGGCGCCGTTGATGCGGCGCTTGCGCACTCACGCCCTGGGCCGGGTGTTGTGGCTGGACGATGGGCAACTGGATGTCGAGCGCCTGCTGTTGCCGTTGCCCGATGCCAAGGGCAAGGTCAAGGCCTGGTGCCTGGCATTGCCGTTTCTGCGCCCGGCCGAGGTCACCGGCGCGCAGTTGGGCGACGATTACCTGCGGGGCATCGGCCAGGTGCATGAGTGGCTGATCACCGCCGCCAACAGCAAGCGCAAGAAAGGCCAGGCACTGATCGCCGTCAGCCATGCGCACATGGCCGGTGGCTCGGTCTCCGAGGATTCCGAACGCAGCCTGATCATCGGCAATGCCGAAGCCCTGCCCGCCAGCCTGTTCGGCCCGACCATCAGCTACGTCGCCCTCGGTCATTTGCATAAACCACAGAAGGTCAACGGTGAAGAGCGCATCCGCTACAGCGGCTCGCCAATTCCGCTGTCGTTCTCGGAAATCGGCTATCAACACCAGATCCTCGACATCACCCTGGACGGCGAGACCCTCGTCAAGGTCGAACCACGGCTGATTCCCCGGGCCGTCAACCTGCAACGCCTGGGCCCGGCGCCTCTGGCCGAGATCCTGGTACAGCTCAAGGACCTGCCGGACATCGACCTGCTGGCCGACATCCAGCGCCAGCCCTGGCTGGAAGTGCGGGTGCGCCTCGACGAGCCGCAGCCGGACCTGCGTCATCAGGTGGAAACCGCGCTGCAAGGCAAGGCCGTGCGGCTGGTGCGGATTGCCGCCGAATATGCCGGCAATGGTGGCAACGCCAGCGCCGATGACGCCGCCAGCCTGATCGAATTGGATCAACTCAGTCCGCAGGAGCTGTTCAGCCGCGCCTGGCAGGACACCTACGGCAGCGAAGTGGACGAACAGACCCTTAAGGATTTCGCCGTACTGTTGCAAGACGTGCAGATGGAGGACGAGCAAGCATGAAAATCCTCGCGATCCGTCTGAAGAACCTCGCGTCCCTGGCCGGGCCGTTCGAGATCGATTTCACGGCCGAACCCTTGGCCAGTGCTGGCCTGTTCGCCATCACCGGCCCTACCGGCGCCGGCAAGAGCACCCTGCTCGATGCCTTGTGCCTGGCGCTGTTCGGTGCCGTGCCGCGCCTGAGCAACACCGGGCGCGACGCCAAGGTGCCGGACGCCGACGGTGAAATCGCCACCGGCGATCCGCGTACGCTGTTGCGCCGCGGCACGGGTGATGGCTATGCGGAAGTAGATTTTCGTGGCGTCGACGGGCGGCGCTACCGGGCCCGCTGGGAAGCCAATCGCGCCCGGGAAAAGGCCGGCGGCAAGTTGCAAGCCAGCCGCCAGAGCCTGCGCGACCTGGACAACGATCAACTGCTGGCAAGCCAGAAAGGCGAGTACAAGGCCCAGCTCGAAGCGGCCCTGGGCCTGAATTTCGAACAGTTCACCCGCGCCGTGCTGTTGGCCCAAAGTGAGTTCAGCGCGTTCCTCAAGGCCGACGACAACGACCGCAGCGAACTGCTGGAAAAGCTCACCGACACCGCTCTGTACACCCGCCTCGGCCGACGCGCCTTCGACAAGGCCAAGCAAGCCAAGGAAGCTCACAAACAGTTGCAGGACCAGGCCAGCGGCATCACCCCGCTGTCCGTCGAAGCCCGGGCCGAGCTGGACCAGCACTTCAACGAAGCCCAGCAGCAACTCAAGGCCCAACAGGCGCAACTCAAACAACTGGAGCAGCAGCACAGTTGGCTTAAAGACCTGCGTCAATTGCAGGACGAACAGGCCAGCGCGGCAGAACAACTGCAACAGGCCCAGGCCGATTGGAACGCCCTGGCGGACGAGCGCATGAAACTGACGCGCCTGGAACAACTCGCGCCCCAGCGTCACCAGTTCATTCGTCAGGCGCAGTTGAGCCATCAGCTTGAGCCCCTGGCGATTCAGATCCAGCAGCTCACCCAACAGCAGATCGACTTGCAGGCTCAACAGGCCGAACGGGAGCAAGCCCTCGGTGCCGCGCAACAAGCGATGGCAACCGCGCAACAGCAAAGCACGGACAGTGCGCCGCTGCTGCGCCAGGCTTTCGACGAGCAAAGCACGCTGGCCCGCCTCACTGCCGACGCCAGCCAAGGTGCGCAGCGCCAGGAACAGGCGCAACAGGCCTGCACCGAGGGGCAGCGCACGATCGAGACCCTGTTCGAGCAGCAAAGACAGGTGGCCGAGCGCTTGCAGCGGATCGCCGCCGAACTGGAACAAAGCACGCCTCTGGCACCGCTGAGCGAGGCCTGGAACGCCTATCGTGATCGCCTTCAGCAACTGGTGCTGATCAGCAACCGGCTGAACCAGGGCCAGGCCGAGCTCGCCTCGCTGGAAGACAATGCCAAGCGCGCTGCCGAGGATCTTGCGAGCCAGCGCCAGAACCTTGAAGTGCTCTATAAGGAAGCCGGTGCCGAACCGGAAGCGGTGGCCGAACAGATCCAGTTGCTGGGCAACCTGCTGCAAGACAATCGCAAGCAACAGCGGGCCTTTGAGGAGCTGACCCGCCTCTGGGCCAGCCAGCAAGAGCTGGACAAACGCGGCGCCGAATTGGGACAGCGCCAGCAACAGGCCTTGCAGGAACGTGACCGACTGGTGCGCGAGGGCGGCGAAGCCAAGGCCGAACTGACGGTCGCCGAACAGACCCTGAGCGTGACCCGTGAACTGCTGGAGCGCCAGCGCCTGGCCCGCAGCGAAAGCGTGGAGCAACTGCGCGCCCAGTTGCAGGACGAGCAGCCCTGCCCGGTGTGCGGCAGCGTCGAGCATCCCTATCATCAGCCCGAAGCGCTGCTGCAAAGCCTGGGGCGCCACGATGAAACCGAAGAGGCCAATGCCCGTAAGGCCGTGGATCTGCTCAACGAAAAAGTCATCGAACTGCGCGCCCAGTACAGTGGCGTCATCGCCCAACTGAAAGAGCTCAAGCAGCAGCAGGAACAGCTCGCGCAACAGCAACAGAGTCTCGCGCCCAGCCTCGAAGCCCATCCGCTGTCGGCGCAGTTGCTGGCCCAGGACCCCGACAAGCGGGATACCTGGCTGGCGCACCAGAACAGCCAACTGCACCAGCACATCGAGCAGGACGAACAGCGACAAACCGCCCTGCTCACCTTGCAGCAGGACGCCGCGCGCCTGGCGCAGCAACTGCGCAACGCCGAAACGGCCAGCCAGCAGGCGGCCCAATACCTGAGCAATCAACAGCAGGAACTGGCCCGTGACCGCCAGCGCCTGGAGGAGGAACTGGGACATTTCAGCAACCTGTTGCCGGCGGACACCCTGCAAGCCCTTCGCAGCGAACCCGCGGCGACCTTCATGCAACTCGACCAGCAAATCGCCCAGCGTCTCGAACAACGGGAGCAGCAACGCGACGAACTCGGCGAACAGCTCCAGCGCCAGCAGACCCTGGAGAAGGAACAGGACCGCCAGCAGATTCGGGTGCAGCAGCTGGAAGCGGCCCAGCAACAGTTCAAGGCGCTGACCGAGCAGCAGCAAGCCTGCCAGCAAACCCTCGCGCAACTGCTGGGCGAACACAGCAGCGCCGAGCAGTGGCAACAGCAGCTCGATCAGACCCTGGAACAGGCACGCTCCGCAGAAGCAGCGGCTACCCGGCAATTGCAAGAGCTGCGCAATGCCCTGGTGCAATTGGCCGCCGAGCTCAAGGCGCGCCAGGAACAAGCCCAAGCCCTCGACGCCGAACTTCAGGCGCTCGCGACCGGCATCAGCCAGTGGCGCAACACTCATCCCGAACTGGACGACGCCGCCCTCGATGCCTTGCTCGGCCTCGACGAGCCACATGTCGGCCAACTGCGCCAGCGCCTGCTCAACAGTGAGAAAGCCATCGAGCAGGCCCGCGTGCTACTGACTGAACGCGAACAACGCCTGCGCAACCACCAGGCCCAGCACAACGGCAACCTGGAGCCCGAACAGCTGGCCGAAGCCCTCGCCGAACTGCAAAACCAATTCGCCGCCAGTGAGCAACAATGCGCCGAGTTGCGCGCTCAGCAAGCGGAGGACCAGCGCCGACAGAACGCTAACCAGGCCTTGGGCCAGCAGATCGAACAGGCCTACGCCGAGTATCAGCGCTGGGCGCGCCTGGACGCCCTGATCGGCTCGGCCACCGGCGACCGTTTCCGCAAACTCGCCCAGGCCTACAACCTCGACCTGCTGGTGCACCATGCCAACGCCCAACTGCGCCAACTGGTGCGCCGCTACCGTCTCAAGCGCGGCGGCAGCATGCTCGGGCTGCTGGTGCTGGATACGGAAATGGGCGATGAACTGCGCTCGGTGCATTCGTTGTCCGGCGGTGAAACCTTCCTGGTGTCCCTGGCCCTGGCATTGGGGTTGGCCTCGATGGCGTCGAGCACGCTGCGGATCGAGTCGCTGTTCATCGACGAAGGCTTCGGCAGCCTCGATCCGGAGTCGCTGCAACTGGCGATGGACGCCCTCGATGGCTTGCAGGCCCAGGGTCGTAAGGTCGCGGTGATTTCCCACGTGCAGGAAATGCACGAGCGGATTCCGGTGCAGATCCAGGTGCGGCGCCAAGGCAACGGCTTGAGTACGGTGGAAGTGAAATGAACCGCGCCGTGCTCTATTCCTTCCGCCGCTGCCCCTACGCCATGCGGGCGCGCATGGCGCTGCGCTACAGCGCGGTGGAGCTGGAGATTATTGAAGTCAGCCTGAAGGCCAAGCCGGCCGAGATGCTCGCGCTGTCCAGCAAAGGCACGGTGCCGGTGCTGTGGGCCGATGGCCGGGTGATCGATGAAAGCCTGGAGATCATGGACTGGGCCTTGGCCCGGCATGATCCGCAGGACTGGCGATTGCTGGGCGATCCCGCCGGCCAAGCGCTGACGACGGCGCTGATTCGTGAAAACGACCAGGTGTTCAAGCAGCACTTGAACCGCTACAAGTACCCCGAGCGTCATCCGGAGCATCCGGTGGAACACTATCGAGCCGAGGGTGAGGGTTTTCTACGCCAGTTGGAAGCGTTGCTCGAAACCCGGCCATTTCTGGCGGCGCAGCACCAGAGCCTGGCGGACGTGGCGCTGATGCCCTTCGTGCGCCAGTTCGCCCATGTCGACCGCCAATGGTTTGCCCAAGCGCCCTACCCGAACCTGCAGCGCTGGTTGCAGCGGTTTCTCGATTCGGAGCTGTTCGTGGCGATCATGGCCAAGTAACTACCTGACCACACGTCACCCCTGTGGCGAGGGAGCTTGCTCCCGCTGGGCTGCGCAGCAGACCCCTTTTTGCGATTGCTGCGCAATCGAGCGGGAGCAAGCTCCCTCGCCACAAAAGCAATCGAATTCAATCACTGAGCAAACTGAGTAATCGCTCCCTCGCCACTTCCAACTCACCGGGCACCGGCTGGGCAGCAGAAACAATCGGGGTGGAGTAGAGAAACAGCAGCATCACGGCCAGGCGCATCACCATGGGTCGATCCTTATCGGCAAGGAGTCAATTTATCAGCGTCAAATTTAAACACATGGCCATGTGATATTACAGCAGGAATTACTGCGAACCTTGGAAACGACGAAGCCTGCGATCTTTTCTCTTGTTGAAAGATGAAAAGATCGCAGGCTTCAGTTGTCGCGTGTCGCTCAGTGTTGGGTCTTGTGATCCAGCGCTGCGTAGAAGTTGGCGCTCTGTTGCAGGTATTTCTCGGTGTAGCTCTGGGTGTGGTTTTTCCGGTTGTTGATCTCAATGCTCGCGCTGGCTGGCAAAGCCACGGTGGCGGAGATAGCGGAAGCGGCGATTACGGAGAAGAGATTGAGATTCATGGCGGTAGTCCTCGGATTCAGTTGGCGGTCATGCCCGGTTGGGCCGTGAAGCAAACTTACGCGCCGAGGCGTCTCGTCTTGAAATGCTTTGCACTGCTAGCGAATATCAGCCTCATTGATACAACGGCGCAGGCCCCGAACCACGGGGCCTGCGATCTATTGACGCACCACGAACTTCAAGTCGCTCGGCGCATCCATCGGCAGTTTCTGCACGGTCTTACCCAGCAGGCCGGTCTTCGAATCGCGCTCGAGCACCACGATCTGGTTGCTCTTCTGGTTGGCGATCAAAAGGAATCGGCCGCTCGGGTCGAGGCTGAATTCCCGGGGATGATCGCCTTCCACGGAGCGCCGTTGCAGCTCTTTCAGCGTGCCGGACGCCGGGTCGATGGCAAACACCAGCAGCTCGTTGGTGGTGCCCCGGTTGCTGACGTACAGGAACTTGCCATCCTTCGAGGCATGCAACGCCGCGGCCGCCCTGCCCGGCTGAGGCTTGCCGGCCGCCAGGTCCACCAGTTGGCGCTGGGTCAGGCGTCCATCCTGGTAATCGAACACCGCCACCTGGGCGCTCATCTCCATGGTCAGCCAGGCGTGCTTGCCGTCGGCGCTGAACAGCAGATGGCGCGGGCCGCTTCCGGGCGGCAATTGCACGAAGGCCGGGTCGGCAGCGGTCAACGGCAGTTCGGGGTTGGCTTTGGGGTCGTAGCGGTAGATGAACACCTTGTCCGCCCCCAGGTCATTGGCGAACACATACTTGCCATCGGGCGAGGACACCGCCGCGTGCACATGCGCCGACATTTGCCGCTCAGGGTTGACCCGGCTCGGCTGATGGCTGCTCAACTGCACCGGCGGCGACAGCTTGCCGTCAGCCGCGACCGGCAACACCGCCAGGGTGCCGCCCGGGTCTTCGACCACCGAGTAATTGCTGACCAGCAGGTGCCGGCCGTCGCCGCTGAGGCTGGAGTGGGTCGGCTCGTTGCCCAGGGACTGCACCTGGTTGATCAGGCTCAACTCATGGGTCTTCGGGTCAACGGCGTAGCTGCTGACTTTGCCCACCGGGTCTTTCTGTCCCGGCCCGTTTTCGTTGACCACGAACAGCCGACTCATGTCCGGCGAAAGGGTCAGCCACGAGGGATTGTCGGTCTTGATCACTTGCAGCGGTCTGGCATCGAGCTGGCCGGTGCTGCTGTCGAATTGCAGGCGATAGATGCCCTGGCTCTGGCCGGCGGTGTAGGAACCCACCAGCAATTGATGACGCTCCTCGGTGCCCGCCTGGACGCCCATGGCGCCCACGCTGCCGGCCATCAACAGCGGCCAGAGACTACGCATTTTCATCTTCATCGTCCTCATCGTCGTGGCCGCTGGTCGCTTCCACGCACTCCAGGTGGTGATCGCCCGAATCGCTGGTGATGATCCAGTGCTTGCGGGCCGGGTCAAACGTCGCGGCCTGCATCTGCGCCTGTGTGAAGCGCCAATGTTCGAGGGTGCGACCGTTCATGCATTCGACGTGCAGCTGGTCCTGCTCGTCGAGGGAGAAATCGAATGCGTGCAGCCCGTCAATGATCAGCATGTCGCATTTGTGAAGGGCGTCGAGCAGGGTGTCAGTTACGGCAGTCATGGGAAATCAGTCATTCATGGGGAAGTGGGCATGATAGCCCAATGTGGGCATGGGCCTTGGGCCATAACTTCAGACTCGATGTTGACCGGCCTATCGCCATCGCGAGCAAGCTCGCTCCCACAGTTGGATTTCCAGCGAACACAAACTCTATATTCACAAAAGATCCCCTGTGGGAGCGAGCTTGCTCGCGAAGAGGCCAGCACATCCAATCTCAATGCAACGGCCTCACCGCGCCCCTCAGAGCCCCTCGCGCCCCATCACCCCATCCACCAAGCGCAGGATCCCCAGCGGGTTGGCATTCTTCAGCGGCTCCGGCAACAGGCTGTCCGGATAGTTCTGGAAGCACACCGGCCGCAGGAAGCGATCGATTGCCAAGGTGCCGACCGAAGTGCCACGGGCATCGGACGTCGCTGGGTAAGGTCCGCCATGCACCATCGAATCGCACACCTCCACGCCGGTCGGATAACCGTTGAGCAGGATGCGACCGACTTTCTGTTCCAGCAGCGGGGTCAACTCGCCGAACTGTTCGAAGTCGGCTGGCTCGCCAATGATCGTCGCGGTCAGTTGGCCGTGCAGGCCATTGAGCGCAGCGCTGAGTTGTGCCTGGTCGGCCACTTCGACGAACACAGTCGTCGGGCCGAACACTTCTTCTTGCAGCGCCTCGTCACCGTTGATCAGCAGGCTGGCGTCAGCCTTGAACAGCTGCGGCTGGGCCTGGTTGCCCTGCTGCTCGCGCCCGGCCAGGTGCTCGATGCCCGGATGGGCCAGGAGTTTCTGCAGGCCTTTGCCATAGCTTTGCAGCGTGCCGGCGTTGAGCATGGTTTGCGGGGCCTGGTCGCCGATCAACGCAGCCACTTGTTGGGTGAACGCGGTGAACTGCGGCGAGCGGATGCCGATCACCAGGCCAGGGTTGGTGCAGAACTGACCGCAGCCCTGCACCACCGAGGCGGTCAGGTCACGGGCAACGGTTTCGGCGCGGTCTTCCAAGGCCTTGGGCAACACGATCACCGGGTTGATGCTCGACATCTCGGCGAACACCGGGATCGGCTGCGCACGTGCGGCCGCCATGTCGCACAGGGCCCGCCCGCCGCGCAGGGAACCGGTGAAGCCGACCGCCTGAATTGCCGGGTGCTTGACCAGCCACTCACCGACGCCACCGCCGTAGATCATGTTGAACACACCGGCCGGCATAGAGGTTTTCTCGGCGGCGCGGATGATCGCATCAGCCACCCATTCGGCCGTCGCCATGTGACCGCTGTGGGCCTTGAACACCACCGGGCAACCGGCGGCCAGGGCCGACGCGGTGTCGCCACCGGCAGTGGAGAATGCCAACGGGAAGTTGCTGGCGCCGAACACCGCCACCGGGCCCAGGCCGATGCGGTACTGGCGCAGGTCAGGCCGTGGCAGCGGCGTGCGCTCCGGCAGGGCGCGGTCGATGCGCGCGCCGTAGAAATCGCCGCGACGCAAGACCTTGGCGAACAGGCGCATCTGACCGCTGGTGCGCCCGCGTTCGCCCTGGATACGTGCCGCCGGCAAGGCGGTTTCACGGCAGACCACGGCCACGAAATCATCGCCCAGGGCGTCCAGCTCATCGGCAATGGCTTCGAGAAACTCGGCCCGACGCACTGCACTCAGGTTGCGATAGGTCGGGTATGCGGCAGCGGCAGCCTTGGCGGCGGCGTCGACTTCTTCTGCCGTGGCCTGGATGAATTCACCGGGCAGGTTTTCACCGGTGCTCGCATCGACGCTTTGCAGGCGGGTCTGGCCGGCCGCGCTGCGCGCCCCGCCGATATAGTTGTGGCCAAGGATCTGGTTCATCGCAAGTCTCCTCTTAAAGTGTGCCGATAGTACCCGGGTTGAACACCGCGTCCACCGGGGCAATGCCATTGACCAGCGGCGCACCGAACTCGGCCTGGCTGATCTCGAACACATCCCCCGGCTGGGTGCGGATGCCGTCGGCGAACGACAGGGTCGCGGTGCCGAAGAAGTGAACGTGGACGTCTCCCGGACGCAGGAACTGACTGTACTTGAAATGGTGGAATTCCAGGTTTTCGAGGCTGTGGCACATATTTGCCTCGCCGCTGAGGAATTCGTTCTGCCACAGCACTTCGCCGTTGCGCAGGATGCGACTGGTCCCGGACAGATGTTGAGGCAATTCACCGACGCGAAGTTCCGGACCGAAGCTGCAACTGCGCAATTTCGAGTGGGCCAGGTACAGGTAGTTCTTACGCTCCATCACATGGTCGGAGAACTCGTTCCCCACCGCGAAGCCCAGGCGGTACGGTTTGCCGTCGAAGCCGATGACGTACAGGCCGCTGATTTCCGGCTCCTCGCCGGCGTCTTCGGCAAACGGCGGCAGCGGGAACGGATGGCCCGGGCGCACGACAATGCTGCCGTCGCCCTTGTAGAACCATTCCGGTTGCACGCCGGCCTGCCCGGCCTGGGGCTTGCCGCCCTCCACGCCCCACTTGAAGATGCGCATGGTGTCGGTCATGGCGCTTTCGTCGCCGGCCTGCTGGTGCATCTTGTCCCGCGCCGAGGCACTGCCCAGGTGGGTCAGGCCGGTGCCGCTGACCAGCAGGTGCGCCGGGTCCGGGTGATCCAGTGGCGGCAACACGCGTAGTTCAGCGAGCAACCGTGGGTAGTCATGGGCAGCGCCCAAACCCAGGCCATTGACCTGCTGCTCAAGCTTCACCCCCGCCTCGATGGCCGCCAGCGCCAGCTCCCGTACCGTCTGCGCGCCCAACACTTCGCGCACCTGATCGCCCTCGACCACACCGACGCGGCGTTCACCGTTGGGCAATTCGAATTGAACTAAACGCATGGATTTTCTCCTGTGAAACCAATATGAACATGCAGTGAACTGTCGGTCCTCTTGCGCGCTTTTGTGGCGAGGGAGCTTGCTCCCGCTGGGGTGCGAAGCGCCCCCACTCGAAGCGCCAAGTGTATTGAAGCAATACACAATCGCCTGTCTTGCGACTGCTACGCAGTCGAGCGGGAGCAAGCTCCCTCGCCACAAAAGCTACTCCCCACAGTGATTGCAGTGACCTCAGTTGATTAGGATGACCTCAGCTACGCGTCGCCCCCCGGGCGCTGGCCGCGAACTGATCCGCCGGCAGCACGTGCTTGCGTTCCAGCAGCCGATACACCACACCGGTCAGCACCAGGCCGAACACCATCACGCACGACAGGAAATACAGCCCCGACGCCAGGCTACCGGTGTACTCCTTCAGCGCGCCGATCACGAACGGTCCGATGTAGCCACCCAGGTTGCCCACCGAGTTGATCAAGGCAATGCCCGCCGCCGCACTGGCGCCGGCGAAAAAACGTCCTGGCAAGGTCCAGAACACTGCGGTGCAGGAAAACAGCGCGAACGCCACCAGGCACAACGCCGCCAGTTGCAGTACCGGCACCGAGAGCCAGGCACTCAGGAACAAACCGATGGCGCCAAGCACGTAAAGCACGGCCAGATGACCGTAGCGGTCGTTCAAACGGTCAGAGCTGCGCGGGATGATCAGCAAGCCGATGATGCCGAAGATGTACGGCACGGAAGACACGAAGCCGGTCACCAGGTCGCTGCCGCCGAACTGCTTGATCAGCGTCGGCAGCCACAAGCCCAGGCCGTAGATGCTCAGGGTCACCGGCAGGTAGAACAGCGCCAGGAGCAAGACGCGCTTGTCCTTGAGCGCATGCAGCGGGTTGCCGTGGCGGGTCTGGCCGTATTCCTGCAGGTCTTTTTTCAGTTCACCGGTCAGCCAGTCCTTCTCGGCCTGGTCCATCCACTTCACCTGTTGCGGGCCGTCAGGCAGGTAACGCAGCACTGGCCAGGTCAGCAGCACCGCCGGCAGGCCGATGACGATGAACAGCCACTGCCAGCCATGCAGGCCCAATATCCCGTCCATGCCCAGCAAGCCGCCGGACACGGGACCGGTGATCATCATGGCGATGGGTTGGGAAAGAATGAACAGGCCGAGGATCTTGCCGCGGTGGCGCACCGGGAACCATTGGGTGATGTAGTACAGCACGCCAGGGAAGAAACCCGCTTCGGCGGCACCCAGCAAAAAGCGCATCACATAGAAGCTATGGGGGCCCTGGACGAACGCCATGCCGATGGTGATCGCGCCCCAGGTGATCATGATCCGGGCAAACCAGCGCCGGGCACCGAAGCGTTCGAGCATCAGGTTACTGGGGATCTCCAAGAGGAAATAGCCGATGAAAAACAGACCCGCGCCCAGACCGTAGGCCGCATCGCCGATGCCGATGTCGGCGCCCATGTGCAGCTTGGCGAAGCCCACCGCAGAGCGGTCCACGTAGGCGATCAGGTACAGCAGGATCAGGAAGGGAATCAGTTTCAGCGTAATGCGACGAATAAGCCGCAATTCCTGGCTCATGGGACCGGTCTCCGATTGTTGTTGTTATAGAACCTCGGGGGATTTCTCAGGTGAATGAGCACCCGGACAATCCCTCCGTTGAATCGGACTATATAGTAATACTATTTACCCAACAACACTTCCAAACCGGACAAATTGCGCTTATGTTACGCTTCATCTAGAACAATATAGTCATACAATAAGAGAATCGATCATGTCTGATAAGAAACCCTCCCTGCGCTCGGCCCAATGGTTTGGCACTGCCGACAAGAACGGCTTCATGTACCGCAGCTGGATGAAAAATCAGGGCATCGCCGACCACCAGTTCCACGGCAAGCCGATCATCGGTATCTGCAATACCTGGTCGGAGCTGACACCGTGCAACGCGCACTTCCGGCAGATAGCCGAGCACGTCAAGCGCGGCGTGATCGAAGCCGGCGGCTTCCCGGTGGAATTCCCGGTGTTCTCCAATGGCGAATCGAACCTGCGCCCCACCGCCATGCTGACCCGCAACCTGGCGAGCATGGACGTGGAAGAGGCGATTCGCGGCAACCCGATCGACGGCGTGGTGCTGCTCACCGGTTGCGACAAGACCACGCCGGCATTGCTGATGGGTGCCGCCAGTTGCGACGTGCCGGCCATCGTCGTCACCGGCGGACCGATGCTAAACGGCAAGCACAAGGGCCAGGACATCGGTTCGGGCACGGTGGTCTGGCAGTTGAGCGAACAGGTCAAGGCCGGCACCATCACCATCGACGACTTCCTCGCGGCCGAGGGCGGCATGTCCCGTTCGGCGGGCACCTGCAACACCATGGGCACGGCCTCGACCATGGCTTGCATGGCCGAAGCCCTGGGCACCTCGCTGCCGCATAACGCCGCGATTCCGGCGGTGGATGCACGCCGTTATGTACTCGCGCACATGTCTGGCATGCGTGCGGTGGAGATGGTCCGCGAAGATCTGCGACTGTCGAAGATCCTGACCAAGGAAGCATTCGAAAACGCCATCCGCGTCAACGCGGCCATCGGCGGCTCGACCAATGCGGTGATCCACCTCAAGGCCATCGCCGGGCGCATCGGCGTGCAACTGGACCTGGACGACTGGACTCGCATCGGTCGCGGCATGCCGACCATCGTCGACCTGCAACCGTCCGGACGCTTCCTGATGGAAGAGTTCTACTATGCCGGCGGCCTGCCGGCGGTGCTGCGCCGTCTCGGCGAGGCCAACCTGATCCCTAACCCGGATGCCCTGACCGTCAACGGCAAGAGCCTGGGCGAGAACACCAAGGACGCGCCGATCTACGGCCAGGACCAGGTCATCCGCACCCTGGACAACCCGATCCGCGCCGACGGCGGCATCTGCGTGCTGCGCGGCAACCTGGCGCCATTGGGTGCGGTCCTCAAGCCGTCCGCCGCGACGCCTGAGTTGATGCAGCATCGCGGCCGTGCGGTGGTGTTCGAGAACTTCGACGAGTACAAGGCGCGGATCAACGATCCGGAACTGGATGTGGATGCCAGCTCGATCCTGGTGATGAAAAACTGCGGGCCCAAGGGTTACCCAGGCATGGCCGAGGTGGGCAACATGGGCTTGCCGGCCAAGCTGTTGGCCCAGGGCGTGACGGACATGGTGCGGATTTCCGATGCGCGCATGAGCGGCACCGCCTATGGCACCGTGGTCCTGCACGTGGCACCGGAAGCCGCCGCCGGCGGACCACTGGCCGCGGTGAAGGAAGGTGACTGGATCGAACTCGATTGCGCCAGCGGCCGCCTGCACCTGGACATCCCAGACGCCGAACTCGCCGCCCGCCTGGCCGACCTCGCCCCGCCGCAACAATTGCTGGTGGGTGGTTATCGCCAACTGTACATCGACCATGTGCTGCAAGCGGACCAAGGCTGCGACTTCGACTTCCTGGTCGGCTGCCGCGGGGCCGAGGTGCCGCGTCACTCCCACTGACCCCTCAGGAGCAAGTTCCCACAGTGATTTTGAGGCGGTCCGGGAATCCATTCCGCCATCAATCCCCTGTGGGAGCGAGCCTGCTCGCGATGGCGTCGGATCAGTCACCTCGATCTTGACTGACACAATCACCTGTGGCGAGGGAGCTTGCTCCCGCTCGGTTGCGTAGCGACCGCCCCAAGGACTGCTTCGCAGTCCAGCGGGAGCAAGCTCCCTCGCCACAGAAGCTCGCCAGGCCTCAGCGTTTGATCTGATGAATGTTCGCCGCGCCTGCTATCATGCGCAGCACCCCTCTCGCACAGGATCGCTTCGCGTCCCATGGATTACCGCAAACCCTCCGACCGCAAAAGCATGCACGCGCGCATTGTCCAGGAACTGGGCATGCAGATCGTCTCCGGACGTTTCAAGCCGGACGATAAGCTGCCTGCCGAAGCCCTGTTGTGTGAAGAGTACGCCGTGAGCCGCCCGGTGCTGCGCGAAGCCACGCGGGTGCTGGTCGCCAAGGGCCTGGTGTATTCACGCCCGCGTGTCGGCACGGTGGTCAAGCCTCGGCGCGAATGGCACATGCTCGATCCGGACGTGCTGCACTGGCTGATGAAAAGCAGCCCGCAGAACGAGTTCTTCGGCCTGCTCACCAGCGTGCGCAGCATCATCGAACCTGCGGCCGCCGCCCTGGCAGCACAGTTCGCCACCGACGCCGACATCGCCGCGATTCGCGAAGCCTATGAGCGCATGGATGCCGCCCCGACGCCCGAAGCCTTGCTGCAACCGGACCTGGACTTCCACAGCCGCATCGCCGACGCCACCCACAACGACCTGCTCGCCAACCTGTGCAACATGCTGTCGGTGGCCATCGCCGAGGCGCTCAAGCATTCCAACCAACGGCCCAACCTCCATGAACTGGCCATGCCGCGGCACAAGGCGATCCTCACCGCCATCGAGAATCGCGACGCCCTCGGCGCCCGCCACGCCACGCTGGTGCAGCTGGACGACGCCCGCAGCGCATTGAACGTCGTGCTGGGGGCCGATCCCGCCTGATCAGGTCAAAAAGCGCAACGCCTGACTGAGCGGCATCGGTCTTGGCGGGCGGTATTTATGTACCGCCTGCCCACGCCATAGAAGTCGATACTTTTCTCGCCGTCATCCCGACGGCCATGTTTCGTGAAAAGGACTTCTCATGAATACCCCCTCCACCGCTGATTCGATCCCTGCGCTGGCCCAATGTGTCAGCCTGCAATTCGCCGGCCGCCCGACCCTCGAACAGGTCGCCCGACGGATGCTCGAACAGGCCCTCAAGAAAACCGATCCCTGGTTGGACATCGACCTTTCCAAGACCCAACTGGCGACACCGGACGGAACCGCACGCGGCTGGCAATTCCGACCCTTGATGAGCGTGGTCCTCGATTATCTGGCCAGCGGCACTCCCCCGGACTTCAGCCCGAAGGGAACGCTTGACTGCTTCCTTTCCGACGACCCGCCACGGCGCCTCTGGTCAGGCGAACAACGCCTGGACATGGAGGTCATTCGCAGAGCGATTCTTGAACTGCCCTGGAGCGTACCCATTGGCCTTGAAGATGCGCTGGTGCGTTACTGGAGTGACGACATCAGCAGCGTTGGTAAAGCCGATACAAGTGACCCCACCAGTCGCTGGCGCTGGCTCAGCGATGTGCTGCGCAACACCTTGAACCTGCGTGGCCTGCAACAACCCGGCCTCACCGACACCGCGCGCGAAGCCTTGGATCAGATCGTCCGGTGGCCGGACCGCGAGCAACGCTTGTGTCTCAACCGACAGACACCGGTGTACGCCTATCACCTGGAAACCCGGCTCACCACGGGCAGCGACCAGACGGTGCTGCTCGCAAGCGAGGTCCTGTTGACCCGCGCCTACCAGGGCACTGGCGAATTTCTGCTGTGCAGCCCCGGCAGCGCAGTGCAATCCTTCGCTTCCCTGGAGGCCTTCGAACATCATTGGGGAGCACGCATCGCCAGCCAGTACACCGTCGACACCATCACCTGCCAGCGCTACGAGATCAGCGGCAACGTCTTCGAAAGCCAGGCGGCCATGCTGCTGGAGCAGCAACTGGCCGACCTGCAAGCGGTGCAATTGCCAGCCGGGATCGACACGCAGGACCTCAAGCATCTCTACCACGACCTGAGCGACCCGGCCCGCTCGCTGCTGGACACTCCGCGACTTTCGCCCGACATGAAGGCCCGCCTTGAGCCCCTGCTGCCCGCCTGGCTGAAAAACGCCGCCATCGACGACCAAACGTCATTCCAGCAATACAGCTTGGCGCTGGCCAGCGCCAAGCGACGTCACCAGGGCCAGACTTTTCTCGGCGACATCGACGACATCCGGGCCTTTACCATCCATGCCTTGCTCGAACGCCTGAAAAAAGCCAACGACCGCAGCCCTGACCCGCTGCCAGCGAGCCAACTCCAGCCTGACGACGTGGTGCTGACGTTCAGTGTTTCGGCGGGTTATCCCGGCACTATCGGCCTCAGCGAAAAACGGCAGATGAGCCTGACCGAACTGGCCATCCACAACCTCGTCGGCCGTCCCAGTGGCACCTTCAGCCTTAGCCATCGTCTGGGCCACGCGCTGCCGACCTGGTTGACGCCGGCCTTCGTCACCCAACTGATCGAACAGGTCGACATCGGGGCGACCTATCCTCGCTATCTGCGCCAGCATCTGCTCGACGACTCTCTCAGGGCGAAGGAGCGGCAACGGATCTTCGCCGAACAGCTCCCGGCGCAACTGATGCTGGAAGCATTGAAACAGAAGCTGGCACGGGAGAATGGCATGACCGCCCAGGGCCTGCGCCTGCTGGCAGCCGTTCTGCAACCCGACACGGCGAGCCAACGGGCCAACGGTCGTCCGGTGGTCATTCGCCACTTGGCGGTGTTGCGCAAGGCCCAGGCCCAGCCCGACACCGTGGCCAATATGTTCGTCATCGAGGCGCAGGACATCGCCACCGGCCCGCACCTGTTGTATCGGCCATTCTACGCGCCCTCGCTACGGGAGTTCCCGACCCGCGAGGCGCTGATGCAAGCCATTGCTGCTCCCGGGGCCCTGCAAGACAGCATCCTGACCTGGCTGCCCGACGCCGCACGCCCGATCTACGCCAACGGTGGGTTCCTGGAGCCTCACATCGTGCGGTTCTTCAGCGGTGACGAATTCAGCGTTCCGGACAAGCCCGCCCCCGCGACCCTCGCCCTCAACGACGCCCATGGCGAATTGCTGCAATCGCTGCACCACGGTGAGCTCATGCAGTATCTCTATGGCTGCAACGCCCAGGCTCTGGTGACCCAGGCCGACCGGGATTCGGTGTCGAACCGCGAAAGCCGCTGGGCAGTGTTGCTCGAAGGCGGCGGCCTGTTGTTCAACACCTTACTGTTCCCTCTGCTGCGCGGCCCGGCAATGACCACCGTCTGGCTCTGGAACCTGATGGCCAGCGCCCAACAGGACATCCCGGCGCTGATCAGCGCAGACCCGGTGGCCCGGGAGTTTGCCGCGGTCGACCTGCTCGTCAATCTGGCCCTGCTGGTGAGCCAACTGCCTGCCGGCCATGGGCCTGTGGCGCGTGCCGCGCTGCCCGAATCGGTGCAGAAGGAGGCCATGCGTTCGCCCGCGCCGCGCGCCATCGCCGAACAATGGCCCGAAACGGCGGCGCCCACCTTCGTGGAGGGCACCGTGGCCGTGCCGGATGCCCACGCCGAGGCCGCCAGTCGGCGCCTGGACTTCAGTTTCGCCAGGGCCAGCGGCCAACCGACACCGCAACAACAGGCGCTATTGCAACGTTTGCGGGTGCCGTCCCCCAAGACCCTACCCGACCCCATTGAAAACGGCCCGTTCAAAGGCCTGTACGTGATCGACAGCAAATGGCATGCCCAGGTCGAAGGGGCCTTCTATCGGGTCACCCCCGAATACGATGGCAGTGCAACCATCGTCGACCCACTCGCTGCGCTCGACGCCGACAGGAACGGCCCGCCGCTGCGCGTCGATGCCCAGGGCCATTGGCACCTGGATCTGCGCCTGCGCCTGCTCGGCGGTTCACCGCCCAAGCGGGTGGAGGCACAGCGGCGTATCAACCTGGAGCGGGCCAAGCAGTTGATGGATGAATCCAAACGGTTGGAGGCGCAAGACGCCGACAGACAAAAAGCCTTGGACGTGGCCCAGCAAGTCATGACCCGGACCGAGGAAGGCGCTCAATACACCGAGGCCCAGCGGGCGGCCAAACGCCAGATTTTCTATGACCTGCTCAACGAACAGACTGAGATGTACCTGACGCTAGCGAACAGCGCGGCCGAACGCGCCAGTCTGGGCGTCAGCTTCCCGTCGGGCTACATGCATGTGCTCATGGAAAACGTGATCAACAATGCCCGCAAGGCGTTCCTGATCACCGAAAAGGAACGGGCGGCCATCCAGCGAGCCCATCCTCAGTTCCGAGAGCGTGCCAATATGAGTGAGATTATCGCCCGCGACTACGAAGGCTACATGAAGTACCTCGACGCTAAGAGCGACATCAACGACCGAGCGATCCACTGGCTGGAACTCAAGGACAATTACCTTGAGCGGCTATCGAACCTCGATGCCTCGGGCGCACGAGCATTCGAACGGCTGACCCGCAACCGTCCCCTGGATGAGAAGAACGCCATCGGCAGCAAGACCCTGCAACTCTCCACGCTGCCCGTGCTAGCGGTGAGAAACCTGCATTCCGCCCTGCCCGAACGCCTGCTTCGCATTCTCATGCCATTGATGGAGCACATGCGCTCCCATTGCGCCCTGCGAATATTCGATCTCTCCCCGCCGGAGAAACTCGAAGTACTGACCAGCCTGACCGAGCATTACGGCAAGATCCTGGATACGTTGGAGGGAACAAAAGCCCTTTATCTCGATGACATCAACGAATCCTATTTCGACAGGCTGGTCAAAATGATCGAGGGCCTCTACCAGGAGGTCTCCAGGGAACTCGCCGCAGAGATCAAACCCGAACCCAAGCCGCGCAAGCGTATGCCTAAACGGCCCAGGACAGGCACCGGGTTGCCGCAGAAGAAACTGATCAAGACACGCCACAATGGCACTCTGATCGGCGACCTGAAGCCCGCCGGCACGAGCCTGCCGATCGAAGTCGTCGAAATGCGCTCCGAAGGCGACAACCAGATACTCGCCACTTATTCGCGTCATGAGGATGTCTGGGATGTGGTCGATGTACGCCGCCCGACCTCGGTGCCCCAGACGCGATCGATCAAGGCGATCCGGGCCAATGGGCGAGAACTGCTCGACGACCTGGACAAGCGCATGAGCCGCGCCGAAAGCTACAAGACGCACTGCCGTCATCCTCAGGAAATCGAGGAAATCCTGAACAATGAGGCGAGTCACTTCCGCACGCTTTCCGAAGAACTCGACCGGGCACTCACCGCATCGCCAGCCTCCCGCACCCCGGCCAACGAGGAGCTGGGCCGACAGCTGGCAGGCGCCGCCAACCAACTGGCGACCAAGGGCAGCGACCTGCGTATCGAATTGAGCCTGAAATTGCCACCCACCGACGGCAACCTGCGGTTTCTGTTCGAGAAAAACCTGATACAGGTGGCCCGACTCGGAGATCGCACGGCCCTGCAAGGGGCCCGCAAGGATTTCCTGCAGGAATACGCCATCAACGACCGTGACGGCTTCCCGATCTGGTACGCGCATTTTCATTACGCCGCGGCCGACACACCGAAGGACAACTTCAGCGTCGCGCACCTCAAGACCAAGGAGCAACGCAAGGAGCACTACCACTCACTGCTGGCCAAGGCCACCAGCCCCTACGCGGTGGTGAATGTGCATCGAGGGCAGATCAGCAAGTCGTTGGCCCAGAGCCGGTTCTTGCCGTTGGCGCCTTGATCGCCGAACACTGCGAACAACCGTGGCGAGGGAGCTTGCTCCCGCTGGGCTGCGCAGCGGCCCCTTTAACAGTCAACCCGATGGATCTGGTGACCTGGGGCCGAAGGCTTTTGGGGCTGCTGCGCAGCCCAGCGGGAGCAAGCTCCCTCGCCACAGGGGGTCTGCGCCAGCCTTGATCCATCAGTGGGCAAACAACGAATTGCCCTTCTGCCCAGCGAGTTTTTCCGGCTTGATCAGGAACCGCGCCAGCGCCGGCAGCAGCCACAGCGCACCGAACATGTTCCACAGCAGCATGAACGTCAGCATCAGCCCCATGTCGGCCTGGAACTTGATGGCCGAGAAGATCCAGGTGCACACGCCGATGGCCAGGCACAGGCCGGTGAACAGCACGGCTTTACCAGTGGACTTCAGCGTCTGGTAATACGCTTCCTGCAACGGCAACCCGGCCCGCAGGAAGCTTTCCAGGCGACTGTAGATATAGATCCCATAGTCCACGCCAATCCCCACCCCCAGCGCCACCACCGGCAGGGTCGCGACTTTTACGCCGATGCCCATGAATGCCATCAGGGCGTTGCCCAGTACCGAGGTCAGTACCAGCGGCAGCACGATGCACAAGGTCGCCGCCCAGGAACGGAAGGTGATCATGCACATAGTCGCCACGCAGATGTACACCAGGATCAGGATCGTCAGTTCCGACTGCTTGATCACTTCGTTGGTGGCCGCTTCGATGCCGGCGTTACCGGCGGCCAGGATGAACTCCAGGCCGTCGCGGTTGTTTTCCTTGGCGAACGCCTGCACCGCCGTGACGGCGCGGTCCAGGGTCTCGGCCTTGTGGTCGTTGAGGAACACCAGCACCGGTGCCAGGGAACAGCTGTTGTTGTACAGGCCATCGGCCCGGGCAATGGAGTTGTTCAATACGTCAGGGTTGCGCGAGAGGGTTTCCCATTTCAGGTTGCCCTCGTTCATGCCCTTGATCATTTGCTTGGACACGGTCACCAAAGAGATCGCCGACTGCACGCCCTCGGTGTTCTGCATCTTCCACATCAGTTCATCGATGGGCGCCATGGCTTCGTAGCGCGAGCAACCTTCGGCCTTGGTCTTGACCATCACCACCAGCACATCGGAACTGGTGGAGTAATTGCTGATGATGAAATTGTTGTCCTGGTTGTAGCGCGAATCCGGGCGCAGTTCCGGCGCGCCCTGGTCCAGGTCGCCGATCTTCAGGTTCTGGCTGTACCACAGGCCGCCACCGAAGGCGATCAGCGCCAAGACAATGGACACCGGCGCGACCTTGGCACTGGCGAAGTTGGACAACCCGCGCCAGAACGGATGCTCGCGGTTCGCGTCCTTCTTGCTGCGCTCGACGGCGCGCTTGCTGATACCGACGTAAGAAATCGCCACCGGCAACAGGATCAGGTTGGTGAACACGATCACCGCCACACCGATGGACGCACCGATGGCCAGTTCACGGATCACGCCGATGTCGATGATCAGCAAGGTGATGAAGCCGACGGCGTCCGCCAGGATCGCGATCATCCCCGGCAGGAACAGCTGGCGGAAAGTCCGCCGCGCGGCGGTCAGGGCGTTGTCGGCCTCGCTGGACTGCAAGGCGATGCCGTTGATCTTCTGCACGCCGTGGGAAATGCCGATGGCGAAGATCAGGAACGGCACCAGCATCGAGTACGGGTCCAGGCCGAAACCGGCGGCGTGCATCAACCCCAATTGCCAGATCACCGCCACCAGCGTGGTGCTCAATACCGCGATGGTGCTGCGCATGCAGTGAGTGAACCAGTACAGCAGGATCAGAGTGATGACGAAGGCCACGCCGAAGAACATCACCACCATGACCAGGCCATCGATCAGGTCGCCGACCTTCTTGGCGAAGCCGACGATGTGAATCTGCACGTTCGGATTCTGGGCTTCGAACTTGTTGCGGATCTTGTCTTCAAGCTCGTGGGAAAACTTGCGGTAATCAAGGGCGAGCAGTTTGCCCTGGTCCTGCGGGTCCGGGTAGGACTCCAGCAACGGGATGTCGATGATGCTCGACTTGAAATCGTTAGCCACCAGGCGCCCGACCTGGCCGGACTTGAGCACGTTGTTGCGCAGCAGGTCCAGGCTGTCGGCCGAGCCGTTGTAGCTCTGGGGGATCACCTCGCCGCCGGCGAAGCCCTCTTCGGTCACCTCGGTCCAGCGCACGCTCGGGCTCCACAGCGACTTGAGGCCGGAACGGTCGACGCCGGAAATGTAGAACACCTCGTCGTGGATCTGGCGCAGGGTCTCCATGTATTCCTTGGAGAAAATATCGCCATCGGTGGCTTCCACCGAGATCCGCACGGTATTGCCCAGGTTCGCCAGGTCGTTGCGGTGTTCGAGCATCTTCTCGATGAAAGGATGCTTGAGCGGGATCATTTTTTCGAAGCTGGTGGACGGCCGGATCAGCGTGGCCTGCCAGAAAAGGAAGAGGCTGACCAACAGGCAAATGACGATCACTGCCGGGCGGTTGTTGAATATCAGGCGCTCGAGGAAGGTCGCCTTGTCTTGGTGATGACTGCTCATGGGGTCCGCCTTGTTGTTTTTATGCCCGTTATGCAGGCCTGACTCATTTGCTCAGTTCAGCGCCGGTGGCCGTGGTGGCGCGTACGCCGCCCTGCCCCGCCAGGATCAGATTGCCGTTGCCCGCCGCCGTGACCGCCGCCACCGAAATCCGGTCCGGGCGGTTGAACACGCTGAACGTCACGCCGTCGTCGGTGCTGCGCACCACGCTGCCGCCATTGCCGACAATCACGATGGACCCGTCCTCCAGCAACGTGGCCCCGGCCAGGCCGAACTCCAAGGCGCCCCGGGCAGCCTTGAGCTCCACCTGCTCCCAGGTGCTGCCGAAGTCGGTCGAGCGGTAGAGATTGCCACGCAAGCCGTAGGCCAGCAGCGTGGAAGGCTGGGCGGTGCCGATGACGCCGAACAACGAACCTTCGTACGGGCCTTCGAGTTTTTCCCAGGTCTGGCCCCAATCGCTGGAGCGGAACATGCTGCCGGACTCGCCGACAATGAACAGCCCGGCATCTTTCACGGCGGCGATTGCATTGAGGTGGAACTGGTCTTCGTTATCGAGGCGCTCGCTGGCGTCTTCCCAGTGCTTGCCGCCGTCGGTGGTTTCCACCAACGCTCCGTAGGCACCCACGGCGAAGCCGTTGTTGGCGTCCTTGAACCAGACATCCAGCAACGGTGCTTCACGGGTCAGGTCTTCGAACTGCTTGGTCCAGGTGCTGCCGCCGTCTTCGCTGGCGAGGATCTGGGAGTCGTGGCCCACGGCCCAACCGTGTTTGTCATCGACAAAGAACACAGCGGTGAGCAGTTGCCGGGTCGGCACCTTGGCCTGGGTCCAGGAGCGGCCCTGGTCGTCCGAGTACACAACGTGCCCCCGATCGCCCACCGCCACAAGGCGCTGGCCGGCATGGACCACATCGAGCATCAGGGTCTTGCTGGCCTTGGCCGATTCGACCGAATAAATGACATCGGACGTTGACGCCGCAACGGCCAGCACCGGTGCCGACAATACGGCAGAGCCCAGCAGCGAGAGCGCTGAAGCCAGCAACGCAACTCTGCGCAGCACCGGCGGGCGGCAGCGGCCCACAGCCATGACAGGCTCACTCATAGACCTTTCCCCCATTTCTTATTGTTAGGCTTCGTGCGTTGCCTGTTCTGGAGCATAGTCCTGAAACCTGCAATCTAGAGCCACTTCGGAAGCTGACCTATCCTATCGGGCTTTCGAAAGGTCTGACAATCGACGCCACGTTATCTTTTGTTAACCAGGAGGGCTGCGCGGGGAGTGAATGATGGGGTATTCGGTGGGGTGATGGCACGGCCATTACAACGACAGCCTATTTTCTCTATTCAAAATCAATATAAAACCCTGCTACTTCTGACAGTAGCCCGCTTCCCCTTCTTAATCGACACTCCCCACATGAACTGTGAATGACAAATATTGCATTAGCCATCACAAGAGGAGCGAGTGTCATGATCCCCCCTGAAAATGTTAATGATGAAAAAGGATTTGATGTAGAGCCCTATAACAGCTACGCCATGGACGTCCCTACTGTAGTCAAGCTACTGGAAGGAACAGGATATTTCTGGGACATGAATCTACCAGCATTCAATTTCACCAATAAATACAAGGGTGCAACGTTTATAAATTACAAAGTAATGGGGAGCATTGGTCATAGCAATAAATATTCTGCCAGTGTTACGTTCCATGATGACCTAAGATTCTCAAGCACTGAATTCATTAAGGAAACAGAGGAGCCCGCGCCAGGAAATGAAGAAGCCTTGGTCAATGCTCTCAGCCTGAACATTCTACTTGCCAGGCGCTATACGGCGGGTGTCGGCCTAGGGGCACTGGCCATTCATGGCTCTGGAAAAGAACTTAACTTTTCAAAAAGAAGCTTTTAGCCCGGATGGCTCATGAGCCTCGTCGACCAAGTCGAAAGCCTCACAGCACAGGTGTTCGCTGGAAATCTACTGTGGGAGCGAGCCTGCTCGCGATTGGGAGCGCCGCGGTCTGGAAGACAGACCGCGGCATCAAGCTCACGCCAAACTCTTGCTCACTACCTCAAACACGTCGCTGGACAACCCACCCGACGCCAGGATGCGTTCGAGCTCGGCCTTCATCAACGCCTGGCGGGCGCTGTCGTATTTGCGCCAGCGGGTCAGCGGCGCCAGTTGCCGCGAGGCGATCTGCGGGTTGAAGCCGTTGAGCTGGATGACGAGATCGGCCAGGAAGCGATAACCCGAACCGTCGGCGGCGTGGAAGTTGATCAGGTTCTGCCCGGCGAATGCACCGATCAGCGCCCGCACCTTGTTCGGGTTCTTGATGTTGAACGCCGGGTGTTCCATCAACGCCTTGACCCGCGCCAGACCGCCCGGCAGCGGGCTGCCGGCCTGGACGCTGAACCATTGGTCCATGACCAGCGGGTTGCCCTTGAAGTTTTCCGCGAACACTTCCAGGGCACGGGCCTTCTCGGTTTCAAAGGGCGAGTTGACCAACACCGCCAGCGCCGTCAGGCGTTCGGTCATGTTGTCCGCGGTGTCGAATTGCTCCAGGGTGGCACTGAGCACTTCTGGTTTGTCGGTGAGCATCAGGTACGACAGCGCGATGTTCTGCAAGGCGCGACGGGCAAAGTGTTCGGCCTCGGCCACATACGGCGTGCGTTTCGACAGGTCGCGGTTGGCTTCATAGCGCAGCCACAAGGCTTCGAACAGGTTGTCGGCCAACTGCTGGCGAGCGAACTCGCGAGCGGCATGGATCGCCTCGACGTCGGCCACTTCGCTGATTTCCGTCAGATAGGCTTCGCTTGGCAGCGAGAGCATTTCCGCGACCATGGCCTGGTCCAGGGATTCGTCCGACAGCACCGTGCGCAATGCGGTAACCAGACGCGGGTCCAGCGACAGGCTGGCGCCCTTCTGGTGCTGGGCGATCAATTCCTGCAACACCTGCACCGACAATTGCTGGCCGGCATCCCAGCGATTGAAGCCATCGCTGTCGTGCTGCATCAGGAACATCAACTGGTCGCGGTTGTACGGGAAGCTCAGCTTGACCGGCGCCGAGAAGCCGCGTAGCAGCGATGGCAAGGGCTTTTCAGCGATGTCGACAAAGGTGAACGTCTGCTCGGCTTCGGTCACCGAAATCACGCGGGAGGTGCCGCTGGCCGCCGCTTCGCCGCTCAGGCGCAGGGGAATTTCCGCGCCACTGCTGTCCAGCAAGCCCAGCTCCACGGGAATCACGAACGGCAGTTTTTCCGCCTTGTCCGGGGTCGGCGGGCAGCTCTGGCTGAAGGTCAGGCTATAAGTCCTGGCGGCGGCGTCGTAGGACTCGCTCACCACCAACCGTGGCGTGCCGGCCTGGCTGTACCAGCGTTTGAACTGCGTCAGGTCGACGCCGTTGGCATCCTCCATGGCCTTGATGAAATCGTCGCAAGTCACGGCCTGACCGTCATGACGCTGGAAGTACAGGTCGCTACCCTTGCGGAAGCCGTCGGCCCCCAACAGCGTGTGGAGCATGCCGACCACTTCCGAGCCTTTTTCGTACACGGTCAGGGTGTAGAAGTTGGAGATCTCGATGAAACTGTCCGGGCGCACCGGGTGGGCCATGGGGCCGGCGTCTTCGGCGAACTGATGGGTGCGCAGGTACGCCACGTCCTGGATGCGCTTGACGGTGGCGGAGTTCATGTCAGCCGAGAAGCCGGCGTCGCGGAACACCGTAAAACCTTCCTTGAGCGACAGCTGGAACCAATCGCGGCAGGTCACGCGGTTGCCCGACCAGTTGTGGAAGTACTCATGGGCGACGATCGCCTCGACCCGCTGGTGCGCGGCGTCGGTGGCGGTTTCGGCGCGAGCCAGCACAGCGCTGGAGTTGAAGATGTTGAGGCCCTTGTTCTCCATCGCGCCCATGTTGAAGTCGTTGACCGCGACGATCATGAAGATGTCCAGGTCGTACTCACGGCCATACACCTCTTCGTCCCAGCGCATCGACTTCTTCAGGCTGGTCATGGCGTGCTGGCATTTGTCGATGTTTTCCGGCTCGACGTAGATGCGCAACGCCACGGTACGCTGGCTCATGGTGGTGAAGGTGTCTTCGACGCACCACAGGTCGCCGGCCACCAGGGCAAACAGGTAAGCGGGCTTCTTGAATGGATCTTCCCAGGTCGCCCAGTGCCGGCCATCTTCGCCGGGACCACTGGCAATCGGGTTGCCGTTGGACAGCAGCACCGGATAACTGTGCTGCTCGGCCACCACGGTGGTGGTGAACTTGCTCATCACGTCCGGGCGGTCGAGGTAATAGGTGATCTTGCGGAAACCCTCGGCCTCGCACTGGGTGCAGAACATCCCGCCGGATTTGTACAGGCCTTCCAGGGCGGTGTTGGTTTCCGGGTGGATCCGCACGCTGGTGTCGACCGTGAAAGCCTGCGCCTTGGGGTGCAGGGTCAGGTGGCTGTCATCCAGTTGATAATCGCCGGCACCGAGGTCGGAATCATCGAGCTTGACCGAGATCAGCTCCAGGTGCTGGCCGTCGAGCACCAGCGGCGGCAGCCCGGCGCCGCGCTCGGGGTTGCGGCGCATCACCAGTTGCGCATGGACCAGGCTCTGGTCCTCGAACAACTCGAAGGTCAGGTGCGTCTCGTCGATCAGGTACTCGGGGGCCTGATAGTCCTTCAGGTAAATCATCTTCGGTTGTTCGGTGCGCATGGGTCGAGTCCTTCTACTGATGCACGGCGAGCTGGTAAGCCGTGTATTTACGAATGTTGATCACGCCGGTGTCGAAAATCAGGTACTGGCCCTTGATCCCCAGCAGCGTGCCTTCGGCAATCGGGTTCTTGTCCAGGTTGAAGCTCACGATCTTGGCCGGGTACTGCTGCACCGGGTAACGGATCTCGACCGGTTCGACGTCCGCTATGGTCTGGATCGCCTGTAGGCCGAATCGTTCCTGCAAGCCCTGCAATCCCTGGGCACAGCTTTCAAACAGCGAATCGCGGATCTGTGGCAGGTCGACGGCGGCGGCATCGCCCTTGAGCAAGGCGCGCCAGTTGGTCTTGTCCGCCACCTGGCTGCGAAACAGGTCCTCGACGAACCCCGACTGCTGCCGGGTCGCGACTCGCAGGATCGGCAACGCCTGGCTGGCACCCTGATCCAGCCAGCGGGTCGGCAGCTGCGTGGCGCGGGTGATGCCGACCTTCACGCCCGAGGAATTGGCCAGGTACACCACGTGATCGGTCATGCAGAACTGCTCGCCCCAGGCCGGATCGCGGCAAGTGCCGGCCTCGAAATGGCAGCGCTCGGGGCTCATGATGCACAGGTCGCACTGGGCCAGCCTGGTCATGCACGGGTAGCAGTAACCCTGGCTGAAACTGGTCTTGGTCCGGCGCCCGCAGTGGGTGCAATGGATCGCACCGAGAAACTCCAGGCGCACTGTACTGCCGATCAATGGGTTGACCGGCACCTCCGTATCACCCAGGCGAAAGGCGTATTGAACGGTCGGCCCGTCAAGGCGCGCCGACATCTTGCTCATTGCACCGCGGCCAATCTCGATCAATGGATGGCGTCCGACTTAAACAGGATGTTCGGCACTTCGGTGGACTTCGACTGGCACTCCTGCGGGCCCATGTAGCCGGTGCGCTCTTCTTCGGGCAGGTTCTGGATTTCCCAGGCGATCATCGCCTGCAACGACAACTCGCGCTGCTCGGCGGTGAGTCTGTTGCCATCGGCCCATTTACCGATTTCCACCGCCAGCTTCAGGCTGCGGTAGATGTCGGGGGTGATGTTCTGGATCATTTCGTTGAACGAGGACATGGGTTCTCCGCGCGTTCGTTTAGTGACAATAAAGATTAAGTGGGCTATTGGTCATTCGTGGCGAGCGAGCTTGCTCGCGCTGGGCTGCGTAGCGGCCCTCCTTGTGGGTGCTGCGCACCCAAGCGGGAGCAAGCTCCCTCGCCACAGGATCATTGTCGGGCCATTTTACGGCGAGCAAACAGCCCGCCCAACAATCCCGTGAAGCAACCGACGAGCAGCCCGCCGACATGGGCGCCGTTGGCGATTTCACCGAAACCGATCAGCGAGACCAGCCCGGACAGGCACAACAGCAGCCAGACCAGCATCATCACCAGCACCCCGCGGGGCAAGTGATAGGCCGGGGTCGGCGCCAGCAGTTGATAGATCCAGCAATGCCCCAGCAGGCCATAGAGCACACCGGACAAGCCGCCGAACAGCGTGGCCCCGCTGACAACATACTGGACGAAATTGGACACGAGACTGAACAGCAGCGTCAGCCCCAGCAGGTTGATACCGCCCTGGCGCGCTTCGATCCGCCGGCCCAGCTCCCAGTACCACATGCCGTTCATCGCAATGTGCAGGAAGCCGAAGTGCACCAGCATCGGTGTCACCAGGCGCCACCACTGCCCCGCCGCCAGGCTGTCGGCCAGGGGGGTGAACTGGATGTACTCGCCGACAACACGAAACTCCAGGAACGTCAGCCAGCGCAGGGTTTCAAGATTTTCACCCAGCAGGGTCACCGCACCGACGATCAGGCTCAACAGCAACACCAGCGCGGTCACCGGGCTGCGGGTCAGTTGTTCGACGAAACCCGGGCGCCGCGACGTGTTGCCGATAACCGGCAGGTCCAGCTGTCGGTCGGGATCGCCCGCCGGAAAACGCGCATACAAGGCGCGCACATCGTCGCCGACTTCATCCGGCACCCAGAGTACCTGTTCGCCGGCCTCTTCGCTGACGCGGTGCGGCACCTGCATGCGTTGCAGCAGCTTGACGAAGCCGCTCAAGTCTTCGGCCAAGGGCAAACGCAGGACGGCGACAACGCTCATCGCATCACCTCCGGGCGCTCGACATCGACCCAGACGAATTTATGCGGGTCCAGGCGGGTTTCCTGGTCCAGTCGATAGGCCGCCAGCTTGCCGTAGAGCACCGCGCTGTAATCCAGGCAGGCCAGGTTCGGACGGATCGGCGCCGGTTTGCCGCTGCGCCAGTAATGGCCGACAAACAGCATCGGTTCGTCGACGCCGTAGCGCAGCAGGTTGTTCTTTTCTTCCGGGGTCAGTGGCGTGCGGGCCACCGGCTCAGGCAAGGCATCGGGCTGGAACACGATATCGCCGTAGGTCTGCGGGTTGTCTTCCCAGAACTTAGTGCGGAAAAACGCCCGGGTCAGGCCGTCGCCACCGGTCAGGGTCATGCCGTGGGGCAGGCGCATGTCGGTGCCACGCAGCAGACGGTCGAACACCGTGCAGGCGAAGCTGCCCGATTGCGCCGAGGCCTGGAGGAAATGTTCGTCGACGCAGCCGTCCGGGAACAGTCCACGCAACGGCTCGATCAGGCCGGCGTCCCAACAGGCATGCACCACCCGGAAACGGCCGGCGTCGACGAACAGCGGCAGCTCATAGAACCACTTGAGGAAGTCCTGCCAGTCACCGGGGTGCTGCTCGAACTGGGTCAGGGTTTCGTTGAGCAGCCGGGCGTGGCGCGGCGTGTGCTCGCGCACATAGCGCTGGCCGCTGCCGGGCAGCGCCGGAGTGCTCCAGCCCAAGGCGTTGAACTCGTGGTTGCCCATGATGCACAGGGCCTGCCCGGCCACGACCATGTCATGGACGATGTGCAGCGCCTCGCGGATCCGCGGGCCACGGTCGATGATGTCTCCCAGGAACACGGCCATGCGCGACGGATGCCGCCAGACCCCGCCGTGCTTGTGGTAACCGAGTCGGTCCAACAGGCGTTCCAGGGTCAGGGCGCATCCGTGCACATCGCCGATCAGATCGTAACTGCGCGCAGGATCGAGCATCAGTCGCCCCTGCCTCCCAGCCGGCTGCCCCAACCGAGCTTGGTCCGGCAGACTTCGTAGTAGTTGTGATCCAGCGGATGGATCAGGCGCAGTTTCTGCGCTTTCTTGCTGACGGTGATGGTGTCACCCGGCGCGCAGGTGAAATGATTCTGGCCGTCACAGGACACTTGCGGGTAGATCTGCATATCCTTGGACACGACGATTTTCAGCTCACTGTTGCCATCGACCACGATGGGTCGCCCAGACAAGGTATGGGGGTACATGGGCACAATCACAATAGCGTCGAGCTTGGGATGCATGATCGGCCCGCCGGCGGACAGCGCGTAGGCCGTGGAACCGGTGGGCGTGGCGACGATCAGGCCGTCGGCCTTCTGGCTGCAGACGAACTGGCCGTCGATGTACAGCTCGAACTCGATCATCCGCGTGGACTTGCCAGGGTGCAGCACCACATCGTTGAGGGCATCGCCCTGGCCGATGGCCTCGGCGTGACGGCGTACCTCGGCTTGCAGCAGGAAACGGTTTTCCACCAGGTAATGGCCGTCCAGTACCTCGGCGACCTTGACTTCCAGCTCGTCGGGACGGATGTCGGTCAGGAAACCGAGGCTGCCCCGGTTGATCCCCAGCACCGGAATATTGTGCCGCGCCAGCGCCCGGGCGGCACCCAGCAGGCTACCGTCGCCGCCAACCACGATCACCATGTCGCAGACTTCGCCGAGCATCTTGCGCGACGAGGTTTGCAGGCCGTGGCCGGGCAGGACTTCGGCGATGGTGTCTTCGAGGATCACGTGCAGGTGCCGTTCCAGCAGGAACCGCTTGAGGCGGCGAACGGTATCCAACACCTGCGAACTGCCCAGGCGACCGATGATGCCGATATTGCGAAATTGCTCCATGGGGCTCCTGCGAGGGTCTGCGGCGGGCGAAAAACCCGATTATGGGCGAAAGCGCTCCGTAGACAAAATTCTTTAAGCCTTCACCGTAGCGGCTATGCTCGCAAAATGATCCTGTTCCCCGATTTACTCGACCTGCCCCGCCGCCTGCGCCATCCCGAAGTGCGGGACCTGGCGTGGGCGCTGCTGGCCCCACCGATGCTCATCGATACGCCATGGCCGCAACGCCATCCGCTGACCGGCAGCGACTGGGTGCGCGAGCCGGATCGGCTGGAGCATTGGCTGCGGCAACTGGACCGCGACAGCTACCCCTTGCTGCAGTGCCTGTCCCAGGGGCGGACGCGGCGCCTGGGTCTGTATTACGAGCGGCTTTGGCAGTTTGCCGCGCAACATGCGCCGGGCATCGAACTGATCGCTGCGAACCTGCCGATCCGCCACCAGGGCCACACCCTGGGTGAGCTGGACCTGCTGCTGCGCGACGGCGATGGCGTCCATCACCTGGAACTGGCGATCAAGTTGTACCTGGGCCCTCAGGGCGGTAACGGCCAGGACCCCGCGCAATGGCTGGGCCCGGGTAGCCATGACCGCCTGGACCGTAAACTGGCGCACCTGCGCGAGCACCAGCTGCCGATCTCGACCCGCCCGGAAAGCCGCGAAGCGCTGGCGGCACTGGGCATCGAATGCGCGGGCAGCGAGGTGTTTCGTTCCGAGCTATGGCTGGGTGGATACCTGCTCTACCCCTGGCCCGGCAACGCCGAACCGCCGGCGGGCGCCCATCCCCGGCACCTGCGCGGCCGTTGGTTGCATCAACGGGATTGGCCGGCGTTCGTCACCCAGCGCCCGCCGGGGCGCTGGCAACCCCTGCCCCGCGCCGCCTGGCTGGCGCCGGCCCACTATCCGGCCGACCAGACCTGGAGCGTTGCGCAATTGGCGGCTTGGTTGAGTGAGCTGGATCCGATGGCGCCGGCGCAGTTGATGGTGCGTTTGACTGAGAACTCTGGCGGCGAGTGGGAAGAGGCCGAGCGGGTGTTCCTGGTAGCGGATCGTTGGCCGGATGTGCCGGGTAATAGCTGAGTATTGCTGTGTCTGGAGCGACCTCATCGCGAGCAGGCTCGCTCCCACATTGGTTCTGCGGTGTTCGCGGATTTGGCGTGCACCTCAAATCCCTGTGGGAGCGAGCCTGCTCGCGATTAAGCCACCTCAGTCTAGAAAGACAACCGCAAAGCCAACGCCGCCAACGTCACCAACAACACCGGCACCGTCAACACAATCCCGACCTTGAAGTAATAACCCCAGCCAATCCGAATATCCTTGCGCTCCAGCACGTGCAGCCAGAGCAAGGTCGCCAGGCTGCCAATGGGGGTGATTTTCGGACCCAGGTCGCTGCCGATGACGTTGGCATAGATCATCGCCTCCTTCACCGCTCCAGTGGCCTGGCTGGCGTCGATGGACAAGGCGCCGACCAGGACCGTCGGCAGGTTGTTCATCGCCGAGGAGAGCAAAGCGGTCAACAGCCCGGTGCCCATCGCCGCACCCCACACGCCGTTTCCGGCGAAGCTGTCGAGCCAGTGCGCCAGGTACCCGGTCAGCCCGGCGTTGCGCAGGCCATAGACCACCAGGTACATGCCCAGGGAGAAGATCACGATCTGCCACGGCGCTTCTTTCATCGCCTTGCGGGTGGAGATTTTGTGTCCACGAGCGGCGACGCCCAGCAGCAGCACCGCACAGACTGCCGAAATCGCGCTGATGGGAATCCCCAGCGGCTCCAGGGCAAAGCAGCCCAGCAGCAGAATCACCAACACGGCCCAGCCGGCCATGAAGGTGGCCTTGTCGTGGATCGCACTGGCCGGTTCGTCCAGTTGCTGCGGGTCGTAGTCACGGGGGATGTCCCGGCGAAAGAACCACAACAGGATCGCCAGGCTGGCCGCGACGCTGACCAGGTTCACCGGCACCATGACCGCCGCGTAGCGGCTGAAGCCGATGCCGAAGAAGTCCGCCGAAACAATGTTTACCAGGTTCGACACCACCAGTGGCAGGCTCGCAGTGTCGGCGATGAAACCGGCGCCCATCACGAACGCCAGGGTCGCCGCCGGGGAAAAGCGCAGCGCCAGCAGCATCGAAATCACAATGGGTGTCAGGATCAACGCCGCGCCGTCATTGGCAAACAGTGCCGATACCAACGCTCCCAACAACACCATGAACCCGAACAGCTTGCGCCCGCTGCCCCGCCCCCAGCGAGCCACATGCAGGGCCGCCCAAGCGAAGAACCCCGCCTCGTCCAGCAACAGGCTGATGATGATCAGTGCGACAAAAGTGCCGGTGGCATTCCAGATGATCTGCCACACCAGCGGGATGTCCGCGAGATGCACCACCCCGCACAACAATGCCAGCAGCGCGCCGAACGTAGCGCTCCAGCCGACGCCGAGCCCTTTGGGTTGCCAGATCACCAGGGTAATGGTCAGCAGGAAAATCAATGACGCGATGAGCATGCGCAACAGCCTTGAAAGAGCAATGGGTAGGAGATAGTCAGCAGCAACGGGCCACCGGACGGTCAGTCATCGCGCCCAGGCGCTGTACATCCGCCGCCATCCAGCCCGCATTCGCCGCCAGCGCCTGCTCCAGCGAAGAGCGGACCCAGGACGGTAGCTGTGGATGCAGACGGTAATAAATCCACTGCCCCTGACGCCTGTCACTGAGCAGACCGGCGTTGCGTAACTGGGCCAGGTGCCGGGAGATCTTCGGCTGGCTCAGTTCCAGCGCGGCGGTGAGTTCGCAGACGCACAATTCACCTTCACGCGCCACCAGCAGCGCAATACGCGTGCGCGTGTCGTCGGCCAGCGCCTTGAAGACTTCGACGGGATTGTGGGAATCGGGCATGGCAATGAAGAGCCTGGGTGAACGAAGGGCGAATATATGGAAATCCGAATATTCGGTAAAGCCCGGATTGGTCACGCAACGTGCTCTTGTGGCGAGGGAGCTTGCTCCCGCTCGGTCGGTCCGACGTCAGGCGTAGCGACCGCCAATGAAGGGGCCTGCTGCGCAGGCCAGCGGGAGCAAGCTCCCTCACCACGGGGTCTGGCGGGCCGATCAGGCCTTTTTATGCTGTTCCACCCACCGACCATAAGCATCAATGAATTTCTGCAAGAACGGCTTCAACGACTCCGACAGGTTGCCCGCCTCGTCAAATGCCGTTCCGGCGCCGCTCAGGTAACCTTCGGGCTGTTGCATGCAAGGCACATCGAGGAAAACCAGGGATTGGCGCAGATGATGGTTGGCGCCGAAACCACCGATGGCGCCCGGCGAAGCGCTGATCACCGCGCCCGGCTTGCCACTGAAGCAGCTCTGGCCATACGGGCGCGAGCCGACGTCGATGGCGTTTTTCAACGGTGCCGGCACCGAGCGGTTGTACTCAGGCGTGACAAACAGCAACGCGTCCGCCGCACCCACCTGCTGGCGGAACGTGGTGTAGGCCGCCGGCGGCGTCACATCGATGTCTTCGTTATAGAGTGGCAACTCACCTATTTCGACAATACTCAAGTGCAGGTTGGCGGGAGCCAGGTCGGCCAGTGCCAGGGCGATCTTGCGATTGATCGATGCCTTGCGCAGGCTGCCCACCAGAACGGCCACTTTATAAACATTAGTCATGAGAGGCTTCTCGACTGTCGATTCAAAGGAGCCTGTAGTTATAGATGATCGGCGTGACAATTGGACCAGTGGAGCGACGGAAATCGGCCTCTTCGACTATTTTTTTCTTGTAGGAAAACTTCCCGCGCTTGACCAAGGTCTACAGAACCGCAAATCGAGTGATCTATTTCCAGAGGTTCTAAGCAATGGCAGCAGTACTTGTCGGACAATTTCATGCGCGGGACGCCGAAGGTCGCGTCTACTCGGTGCATGAGTTCCAGGAATCGACCCCGTCGCCCGACGGCAGCGGCAAGGAGCCTGTCACTACCTATAAGCTGGCCATCGGCGATCGGGTCAACAAACTCGACGAGGACCGATTCCTGCTGGTGCAATCGGGCATCGAACTGACGCGCGAACCTGAAACGCTGATCGCTTCATAATTGCTCTTATGAGCAGAAGTCATGCCCGGACTTGGGTTAGGATTCGGCCATTCAATGGCACACCCGCCGAACATGGACTTCTTGCATGCGTTTACGCCACATCGAAGTGATCCAGGCGCTGCTGCAAACCGGCCACCTCGGCACTGCAGCGCAGTGGCTGCAATTGCCGACGACGGAAGTCGAGGCGATCCTTCGCGACGCCGAGACGCAACTGGGCTTCATGCTGTTTGCCAGTGTGCGGGGGCGCTTGCAGGCAACACGGGAAACCCTTGAACTGCGCGACGGCATCACGCGGCTGTACGATACCCTGGAACCGGTGCAGCGCTTGGCCAGCAGCCTGAAACATCACCAGGCACCGCCCCTGCGCATCATCTGCACTCCGCCGCTGGCCCAGCAATTGTTGCCCCAGAGCATCGCCGCCCTGCGCCGACGTCACCCGGACGCGCCTTGCACCCTGCTCAGCCAGCCGACCCGCGAAATCGTCCGAAGCCTGTTATTGCGAGTAAGCGACCTCGGCCTGAGCCTGCATGACCCCGAACATCCCGACATTCAGTGCCGGATGATCGCCCAGGGCAAACTGCAATTGCTCGCGCCCCATGGCTGGCTGCAACCGCGACAAAAATACGTTTCGCTTCAGGATCTGGCGGGCCAGCCGCTGGTGGGACTCGATGGGCATGATCCGCTGAGCCCGGCGTTCGAACATAAACTGGGAGCACTGCGCCCGGCGCCGGTGATCCAGATCCGCGTGCAGACCCACCAGATGATGCGCGCCATGGTCGAAGCCGGCGAAGGCCTGGCGATCGTCGACCCGTTCACCGCTTCCGGCGCCAAGGGCGGCGGCCTGGACGTCTGTCCGGTATCACCTGCCGTCCCCATCAGCCTCTATGCGCTGACCCTGAATGGCACGACGCCCTCACCCGCCCTGCAAACACTGCTCGAACGAATTACGGAACAAGCCGAGGCCCTGCTGGGCCACTGATCGACATGCCCAGCGGATCGTCGAACAACCGGTACCAGAACAACGCCACCTCGGCGGTATGCCGGTCGATGCCGCGATAGCGCAGGTGGTCGATGCCGCCCAGCACGTACCCGCAGCGCTCGTAGAGCCGGCAGGCTCCCAGGTTGTTGTTCTGGGTTTCCAGCATCACGCCCGGCAGTTTTTTCTTGCGACTCCAGAAATGCGCGACATCGAGCAATGCCTTGGCCACCCCATGACGACGCGCCGGGGCGTGTACAGCCAGTTCGTCGATGTGGGCAAAGCCGTTCCAGTTGGTGCTGACGACCAGGTGTCCGACCGGCTGGTCGTCGAGATAGGCCATGAAAATCTCGCTGTCCGGCGCATCGCGGAAGCTGCTGAACTCCTCCGGGTCGATGCCGTAGCACTTGCTGTAAGGAACGATGGGCGTCACCGGCCATTGGCTCACGGGCCGGCCGATCTGCGCCGTACCGTATTCGCTGACCTCGAAACTGAAATCACTGCCCCAGATGTAGGCTGCAAAGCCATCATCGACAACGCGCACCGACAACCCGGGGTGCTTGGGATTCATGACCGGCTGCATACAGGAGAAGGTCCTCATTCCTTGAAGCAACCAACGGCGCATTGCCATCCATTGCCCGTGCTGTGCAAATCTTCAGACATCGAATTGGATCCAATAGCCTGCGTGTTACCTCAGGTTAGAAGGTCGCGGCGATTGTGGCGAGTGAAATGAACGATCGCCACGGCGGTTTACTCAAGGCTTCACTCAATCATGTGGCGAGGGAGCTTGCTCCCGCTCGGGCGCCGCGACCGCCAAAGAGGTTTGCGTCGCAGTCCAGCGGGAGCAAGCTCCCTCGCCAGAGGTTCGCCACTCCCCGGATGAATCAGCTCGCTGCCTGATTCTCGACCAACTGCGTCCACAATGCCGGAGCACCCGCCGACTTGGCGATGGCCTCCAGACGTGCGGCGTGTTCGGCCAGGTCGCTTTCGCTGGCGCGGATGATCCGCGACGGTTGACGGTCCGCAGGCAAACGGCGGATTTGCGTGACCTGGCTGCCGGCCCCTTCACCGGCACCGTCCGAGGCGTTACCGGCCAGGGATAGGCTGGTCTGGCCGCCGGTCATGGTCAGGTAGACGTCGGCGAGGATCTCGGAGTCGAGCAAGGCGCCGTGCAGTTCGCGGCCGGAGTTGTCGACGCCATAGCGTTTGCACAAGGCATCGAGGCTGTTGCGCTGCCCGGGGTGCCGCTCCCGGGCCATCATCAAGGTATCGAGGATGGTGCAGTGCCGGGTGATGTCGGCCCGGTCATGCTGGCCCAGCAAGGCGAATTCGTTGTTGATGAACCCCACGTCGAACGCCGCGTTGTGGATGATCAACTGCGCGCCCTGGATGAACTCGAAGAACTCATCGGCCACCTCGGCGAAACGCGGCTTGCCCACCAGAAATTCGTTGGTGATGCCGTGGACGCCGATAGCGCCCTCGTCGCTTTCGCGGTCCGGTTGCAGGTAGACGTGGAAATGGCGACCGGTAAGGCGCCGACCGATCAGCTCGACGCAACCGATTTCGATAATCCGGTGACCATCGGTCACCGGCATGCCGGTGGTTTCGGTATCCAGTACAACAGATCTGTTGGCCATCAGTGCTCAGCTCTCAACGGGTGCATGCTTGCAAAGGGGCGGATGTTAACACGGTCCAGTCGTGATGGAATTTCCCCGGATCCGGCTATTACAAATGAGTACAGGTGAGCAATGGCACTAAGCCAGTGAAATGCTAGCCTCATGCCACTGGTCGTTGCTCAACGCCAGTTACCATAAGGAGCGTGAAATGTGTCTCATCTCTCGACCCCATGAAAAAATACCCGGCTGCGGCGGAGCAAAACTGGCAACGCTCACCCTTGCATTACTGTCCGGTTGTGCATCACTCGATGACCGGCCTGACCTCGGTCGAACCGACGGCGAACAACCCGATCCGGCACGCTATGAGGAAAGAAGTGCTACCTTGAGAGCCGCCGAAAATTGCCACCTGCGCTCGTATCGCCAACAACTTCATGCGCAATCCGGTGCCAGCAATGATAGCTGTACAGGACAAGAACTTACCGGCTACCGTCCGGAACTTGGACTGTCGCTTTCCGGGGGCGGGATGCGCTCCGCTACATTTTCAATTGGCGTTCTGGCTGGGCTGCAGAAACAGGGTCTACTCGACCAGGTAGATATTGTTTCTTCCGTATCAGGAGGCAGTTACGCCAACTTATGGCTCACTCACCAGCTCTATGGCGCAAAACACTACCAGACGCCGGCGGCTGCCACCGACGAGTTGTTCAAAAGCTACTACGTCTATAAAGCCGTAAGAGACAACCCCGACATCGAACCCATGGCCCGGCCTCACCATGCCGATCAAACAAGCCGACGCTTCCAGACTTACATAGAAAACAACAGCTATCTGATTACCAGGACCCAGGACTCCTACTACGGTGCTTTTATCGACCAGAGTAGCTACATCGGCGAGATGACGGGGCGTACCGCACTCTGGGTCCCGTCCGTTCCACTCAATATCATCGCGAACGGCATCTTTCGCTGGCAGGTCAACGTGAACCCGTGGGAATCAGCCTACAAGAAAGGAATCGACCGAACCTTTGGCGCCTACCCGACTGACTGGCATTCGACTTTAGAAAACGCGTCACCCAGCTATAGCGAACTGGCTGGCGCGGCCAAGCGGGGCGAAATACCCTTCTTTATCGTCAACACGACGGCGGCCTATGGCGGGAAAGTGGAATGGCTACGCACCGCTGATTTCGCGGGTTTCAATTCTGACCTGGCAAGCGTCGTCTATGAGTTTTCCCCCCTGGCCTATGGCAATACCGCGTTTGGCTACTGTGATTATCAAGACAAAACAAACCGCCGTACCTATGGGGTACCTTGTTATCCCGCTGAAGCGCCGAAACTCTCCGAAGCCGTCATGATGTCAGGGGCCGCAGTCGACTCCCTCAAGCTATCCGACCTGCCTTTGGTGTACGTCCCGGTAGACGCATTCGCCGACGCCTTGAACTTGTCCCTGGGTCGGTACGTGGCAAATCCGAGGGTCGAGCCGGCCACTCGAGCCTGGCACAAAGTACTGCCGTTTCCCTTTTATTTTGCAACTAACCGTAGATATGACGAAACACGTGACTCGGTGTACCTGAGTGATGGTGGACATTCGGAAAACCTTGGGCTTTACGCCTTGGTTAAAAGACGAGTCAAAAACATCATTACGATTGATGCAGAGCACGAGGCGACCAGCAAGGGAGACCAACGCATGGCCGTGTTTGATGCATTACAGCGCCTGCGCTGCCATCTGGGCAAGGAAGAGGGATTGAAGTTCTACAAGGTGGAGGGCAGTGCTACCGTCCCTGATAGATTTCTGGACTCAGACGCCTGCGAAACTTTCACTCGGAAGGATATCGGGTTTAACTTCGTCAAATCCGACCCGTTCTTCCGTTTCGACATCTGCCCTGACCAGGGATGCACAGCTGAAAACCGGATCCGGGTCCTGTACGTCAAGTTGTCGACCCAAGAAGAGGCAATGCCACCGAACCCGGACTGGAGCGACAGGTTGGCGAACTGCGATGGCGACAATGACTTTTCCTGCGAAGCGATCTGGCTTTACAAGCAGGGATTGTCTGCCTGCAAGCACCAGTGGCTGGGCGAATGTGATCGCTTCCCCCAGGTCGCGACCAAAGATATCAATTACCCCAGAACGCAGGTCAACGGTCATCGGGCGTTGGGCTATGACATAGGGCGTCGTATTACCCTCTCCGAACAAGGCCCGGCTGGAAAACCATTCGCATCCTGGAATCCAAAAACGAGCGCTTCCATCCAATCCACAGGTTTCTGAAGCAGTTGGGCAGACCTTGAACCACGCCAGCCGGGCGAAGGCCGGCGTGGTGCCACGCTCGCGGTCAGCTCTGCTTGTAACCGCGCACCTCATCCACCCCACGATTGGCCAACTGGTCGGCCCGTTCGTTGCCGTGGTGGCCGATGTGGCCGCGCACCCATTTCCAGGTCACGTTGTGGCGGTTGACCTGCTCGTCCAGCAGCATCCACAGGTCGGCGTTTTTGACCGGCTCCTTCGCGGCGGTTTTCCAGCCGCGCTTCTTCCAGTTCGCCATCCACTCGTTGATTCCCTTCATCACGTATTGCGAGTCGGTGACCAGCAACACGTCGCAGGGCCGCTTGAGTTCTTCCAGGCCGCGGATGGCGCCCATCAGTTCCATGCGATTGTTGGTGGTGTTGGCCTCGCCGCCCCAGAGTTCTTTCTCCACGCCCTTGCACACCAGCAACGCCCCCCAGCCGCCCGGACCGGGGTTGCCCTTGCAGGCGCCGTCAGTGAAGAGTTCTACGCTATCGCTCATGCCAATCTATCCAGGAAAAATGCAAAGGCCTGCCGGCCAGGCCCGAAACCGCCTGCAACCGAATTGCCGGCCAGACCATCAGAAAAGGGTTAAGGCTCGATGTGGCGCCGGTTGACCTTGGCCATCGGCAGGGGGATCAACTTGCCCATCGGCTCGCGTCGAACCTGACGCACCGGGCGCAGCCCGACCGCGATCTTGCGCGCGACCAATAGATAGAAGCCGCCGCCGGACAGTTGCCAGTCACCGGCCTTGCGCTCCCAGCCAGCCAGGCGGGCCTGCCACTTGGGTGACGCAAGCGGCGGACGATAGCACCCGAAGCGGCGTTTCTCCAGCGCGAAGCCCAGCAGGTTGAGCCAGTCGCCCACCCTGGAAGCCGAGATACAACGGGCCTGGCGCAAGGCATCCTGAGCAAACACATGCCGCAGCCCCCAACTGCTCCAAGGGTTAAGACCGATGATCAGCAAGTGCCCACCGGGGCGCACGCTGCTGGCGGCCTCACGCAGCAAGCCATGGGGGGACAGGCAGAAATCCAGGCCATGCTGCATCACCACCACATCGGCGGCATGCTCGCTCAGCGGCCAGGCCTGCTCCTCGCAGACGATTTCCACGCCGGGCAACGGCGCTCCCAGCCGTACGTTGCGCTGGACCTGCGGCGCTGACGGCGGGGTCTGTGCCGAAGGCCCATAGTGCACAAGATAGCCGCCGAAGAACCGACCCAGCTCATCTTCGAGCATGCGTCGTTCCTCTTCCAGCAAAAACTGCCCGACCGGGCCGGACAGCCATTCACGGGCGGCGCTGATCAACGCCAGCCAGTCAGGATCAGCCTGAGCGAACGCTTCATCGGTCATTGCATTCTCCAACGCGCCAGGAAGTTCTAAGATGCGCCTTTGTTTACCGCTTGGCGAATTCCGCGATGATACAGATCAGTGCCCTGCCCGCGTTCACCGATAACTACATCTGGTTGTTACAGGATCACTCCACCCAGCGCTGCGCCGTGGTCGACCCGGGTGACGCCACACCAGTGCGAGCCTGGCTCGACGCCCATCCGGGCTGGGTCCTGAGCGATATCCTGGTCACTCACCATCATCATGATCATGTCGGCGGCGTCCAGGCGCTGAAAGACGCCACACAGGCCACGGTCCACGGCCCGGCCAGCGAGAACATCCCGGCACGGGACAGGGCACTGCACGACAATGACAAGGTCAACGTGCTCGGCTGGGACTTCGATGTCTACGCCGTGCCCGGCCACACGCTCGGGCATATCGCCTACTACCATCATGGCCTGCTGTTCTGTGGCGATACGCTGTTCGCCGCCGGATGCGGCCGGCTGTTCGAGGGCACGCCCGAACAGATGCACCACTCCCTCAGCCGTCTCGCCGCCTTGCCCGAGGATACGCTGGTCTACTGCACCCACGAATATACCCTCGGCAACCTTAAATTCGCCGCGGCGGTAGAACCGGACAACCAGAACATCGCCGCCCGCCTGGAAAAAGTCAGCCGGCAACGCGACGAAGGCGTCATCACCCTGCCCTCGACCCTGGCGTTGGAAAAACTCACCAATCCATTCCTGAGGGTGACTGAAACATCTGTTAAACAAAAAGCAGACGAACGGAACGGCCAGCGAAACCAGACGCCGAGTGAGGTTTTTGCAGCCTTGAGAGCTTGGAAAGATAAGTTCTAAGGGACCTACCGGTTGATACAAAAATTCTGAATGGTTGACCTGTTGGGGTGCGCTTTCTAGAATCGGCCGACATTTTTGCCCGGAACTTACTTCCAGCCAATGTCGTCATCTATACGCAGGTCCGCCCAGTCCGACACTTTGACCCGCCTGGCTCAAGCCATCGCGGTGGCTGTGTCCGCCACACTGGCGGGCTGCCAGAGCAGCGGTCAGCTGCCCCAGACCGATACGGCGCAAGTGCCGAAGAACATGGCCGCCCGTGCCAAGCAGAAGCCTGTCTGGCTCAGCGAAAAGCCCAGCCCCCAAGCGCCTCAGGACATCTGGGAGCGCATGCGCCAGGGCTTCCAGTTGCAGGAAACCGCCGGGGTCAACCCACGTATCGAGCAGCAACGCCTGTGGTTCGCCAGCAACCCGTCCTTTCTGGAAGGCGCCGGTGAACGCGGCAGCCTGTACATGCATTACATCGTCGAACGCCTGGAAGAGCGCAACATGCCGCTGGAGCTGGCGCTGCTGCCGGTGATCGAAAGCGCCTACAACCCGATGGCCTATTCCCGTGCCAACGCCGTGGGGCTGTGGCAGTTCATCCCGTCAACCGGGCGCTATTTCAACCTGCGCCAGACCCGCTTCTATGACGGGCGTCGCGACATCACCGCTTCCACCACGGCCGCCATGGATTACCTGACGCGCCTGCACGACATGTTCAACGGTGACTGGCTGCTGGCGCTGGCCGCCTACAATGCCGGCGAAGGCACGGTCAGCCGGGCCATCGAACGCAACGAGAAGCTCGGCCTGCCCACCGACTACTGGAACCTGCCGCTGCCGGCCGAAACCCAGGCCTACGTGCCCAAGCTGCTGGCGCTGTCCCAGGTCGTGCTGTCCCCCGATGCCTATGGCGTGAACCTCAACCCGATTGCCAACGAGCCGTACTTCCAGGTCGTCGAGATCAACCAGCGCATGGACCTGTCCAAGGTCGCGGCGGTGGCGAACATCGATGAAGACGAGCTGTTCCAGCTCAATCCGGCCTTCAAACAACGCACCACCATCGACGGTCCCCAGCACCTGCTGGTGCCCACCTCCAAGGCGCAACTGCTGTCCGCCAGCCTGTCGACCATGCGCCCGGAAGAGCTCATCAGCCAACGCTCGCTCAAACCAGTCTTCGAAACCGCCGACGACAGCGAAGTGGAAGGCGTACGCCGCACCTACCGGGTCAAGCGCGGCGACAACCTGGCCCAGATCGCCAAGGCCAACAACGTCCAGACCAAGGACCTGCAACGCTGGAACAAACTCAGCGGCAACAGGCTCAAGGTCGGCCAGACCCTGGTGATGCAGGACGCCAAGGCCACCAAGGCGGCCAAGAGCACTGGCAAGCGCATCAACACCGTGGTCGCCGCCAACAGCAAGAACGGAAAAACCAAGCAAACCCAATACAAGGTCCAGCAAGGCGACTCGCTGTACGTAGTGGCCAAGCGCTTCAACGTCGAGATGCAACACCTCAAGCGCTGGAATCCACGGATGGGCAAGGCCCTCAAGCCTGGGCAAATGCTTACGGTCTACTCCCCGCACTAAGCGCTGACAGCCTCCCTGTGGCGAGGGAGCTTGCTCCCGCTGGGCTGCGCAGCAGCCCCAAATCAGCCGCCTCGGTGAACCTGATAGATCAAGCCACTGCTTCGGGGGCTGCTTCGCAACCCAGCGGGAGCAAGCTCCCTCGCCACAGCTCCGGTGCCCGGCGGTGCCGTTCAACTGACGCCCCTCCACCCCCGCCTTTTTCCTGCCGATACAAGCTGTTACTGTACAGGCCATAAAAGCCCAAGCCGCCTGGATCGGATCTCAGACTTGATACGTCCCCTCCTCCTGTTCCTGATCAGCCTGGCCTTGAGCTATCCCGCCAGCGCAACCATCAGCGAAAGCCATGGCTACGCGCAGTTCGGTACGCTCAAGTACCCGGCCAGATTTACCCACTTCGACTGGGTCAACCCGCAGGCGCCCAAGGGCGGTACCTTGCGGGTCATGGCATTTGGCACCTTCGATACGCTCAATCCCTATACCTTCAAGGGCAGCAGCCCGGTATCCACACCGAACTTCCTGCAATATGGCATCAACGAGCTGAACGAACCGCTGATGGTCGGCACCGGCCAGTATGCGCCGTCCGGTGACGAGCCGACGTCGAGCTACGGCCTGATCGCCCGGTCGGTGGAGTACAGCGAGGATCGCAGTTGGGTGGTATTCAATCTGCGGCCCGAGGCACGGTTCCATGATGGCGTACCGATTACCGCGTACGACGTGGCCTTCTCCTACCGCACGCTGCTCAAGGAAGGCCATCCGCAATACCGCACCAACCTGCAGGAGGTGCTACGGGTCGACATCCTCAACCCGCTGAAAATCCGTTTTGTCTTCAAGCGCGCCGGCAACCCGCTGCTGATCCTGCGCCTGGGTGAGTTGCCGGTGCTGCCCCAACACTATTGGAAAGACCGCGACTTCAAGGCCACCACCTTCGAGCGGCCCCTGGGCAGTGGTCCGTACCGCATCACCAAGGTGCAACCGGGGCGCCAGCTGGTGTTCGAACGGGTCAAGGATTACTGGGGCAAGGACCTGCCGGTCAATCGCGGCAAATACAACGTCGACCGCATGGAGGTTGAGTTCTACCGCGACAGCGACGTCGCGTTCGAAGCCTTCAAGGCCGGTGAGTTCGACATCTACATCGAGCATCAGGCCAAGAACTGGGCCAACGGCTATGACTTCCCGGCGGTCCAGCGCGGCGATGTGATCAAGGCGCAGATTCCCCATCAGATCCCGACCCAGACCCAGGGCCTGTTCATGAACACCCGGCGCAATACCTTTGCCAACGTCAAGGTGCGAGAAGCCCTGGGGCTGATGTTCGATTTCGAGTGGACCAACCGCACGCTGTTCAGCAGTGCCTACAAACGCACCCTCAGTTACTACCCCAACAGCGAGTTCTCCGCCACTGGCGTTCCCGTGGGGCATGAATGGCTACTGCTCAAGCCCTACCGCGAGCAACTGCCGCCGCGCCTGCTCACCGAGCCCTTCGGGCTGCCCCAGACCGAGGGGCGCGGCATTCCGCGGGAAACCTTGCGCAAGGCGCTGGGACTATTGAAGGAGGCCGGCTGGACTCTCAACGGGCAGCGCCTGCTGAACGCGAACAGCCAGCCCCTGAATTTCGAGATCCTGCTGGTGAACCCGAACCTGGAGCGGATCCTGCAACCCTACGTCGAGAACCTCGCCAGCATCGGCATCCAGGCCCGACTGCGCACCGTGGATCGGGCCCAGTACAAACAGCGGCTGGACCAGTTCGACTTCGACATGATTCTGTTGACCTTGAACCAGACCCTCAGCCCGGGCCTTGAACAATGGCAGTACTTTCACTCCAGCCAAGTCGGGGTCAAGGGCAGCAAGAACTACGCCGGGATCGCCAACCCGGTGGTCGATCACCTTCTGGAAAAACTCCTGGCCGCCCAGACCCGCGACGAACAGGTCGCCGCCGGCAAGGCCCTGGACCGCGTGCTGCTGTGGCAGCACTACTGCATTCCCAACTGGTATATCAACTATCATCGCCTCGCGTACCGTAACCGGTTCGCCTTCGTCACCACGCCGCCCTATACCTTGGGCCTGAGCGCGTGGTGGCTGAAATCTTCGGAGAAAGATCAATGAAGCCTTTTCGCGCCCTGCTTCTACAGGCCGGCGGCCTGCTGTTCGCCGGGCTGGCCTGTGCCGCGCCGCAGCACGCCGTGACGCTGTACAACGAACCGCCGAAGTACCCGGCCGACTTCAAACACTTCGACTACGTGAACCCCGACGCGCCCAAGGGCGGGATCTTCCGCCAGGGCGGTTTTGGCGGCTTCGACAGCCTCAACCCATTCATCAGCAAAGGTGTGCCGGCCGATGACATCGGCCTGATCTACGACACCCTGGCCAAGCAAGGCCTGGACGAACCCTTCACCGAGTACGGCCTGGTCGCCGAAAAAATCGAAAAGGCCCCGGACAACGCCTGGGTGCGCTTCTACCTGCGGCCCGAAGCACGCTTCAACGACGGTCATCCGGTGCGCGCCGAAGACGTGGTTTTCAGCTTCCAGACGCTGACCAAGGACGGCGCGCCGATGTTTCGCGGCTACTACAACGACGTCGCCGAGGTCATTGCCGAAGACCCGCTCAAGGTGCTGTTCAAGTTCAAGCATACGAACAACCGTGAACTGCCGCTGATCCTTGGCCAACTGCCGGTATTGCCCAAGCACTGGTGGGCGGATCGCGATTTCAACAAGGGCAATCTGGAAATCCCTTTGGGCAGCGGCCCGTACCGGGTGGCCGAAGTGAAGGCCGGGCGCTCGATCCGTTATGAACGCGTGAAGGACTACTGGGGCAAGGACTTGCCGGTCAACCGCGGCTTCTACAACTTCGACGTGCTGACCACCGATTACTACCGCGACAACACCGTCGCGGTCGAAGCCCTGAAAGCCGGGCAGTTCGATTTCTGGCTGGAGATGACCGCCAAGAACTGGGCCAACGCCTACAACATCCCCGCCGTCACGGAAGGCCGGCTGATCAAGGAGCAGATCCCCAACGGCAACCCCACCGGCATGCAGGGCTTTGTCTTCAACCTGCGCCGCCCGGTGTTCCAGGACGTGCGGGTGCGCAAGGCCCTGAGCCTGCTGCTGGACTTCGAGTGGACCAACAAGCAACTGTTCAACAGTGCCTATGCACGCACCCGCAGTTATTTTGAAAACTCGGAAATGGCGGCCACCGGCCTGCCCGGCGAAGACGAATTGAAGATTCTCGAACCGCTGCGCGGCAAAATTCCCGAGCAGGTCTTCACCGAGGCGTTCCAACCGTCGGTGTGTGATGGCAGCGGCATGATCCGCGACCAGCAGCGCAAGGCCTACCAACTGCTGCAGGAAGCCGGCTGGCGCATCGTCGACGACAAGATGGTCGACGCCCAGGGCAAGCCGGTAGTGCTGGAGTTCCTGCTGGCCCAGACCGAGTTCGAACGGGTGCTGCTGCCGTTCAAGCGCAACCTGAGCGACCTGGGCATCGACCTGGTGATCCGCCGGGTGGACGTGTCCCAATACATCAACCGCGTGCGCTCGCGGGATTTCGACCTGGTGGTGGGCAGCTTCCCGCAGTCCAGCTCACCGGGCAACGAACAGCGTGAATTCTGGATGTCGGCCGCCGCCGACAAGCCCGGCAGCCGCAATACGATGGGCCTGAAGGATCCGGCGGTGGACCAACTGGTGGAGCAACTGATCAATGCCGATTCGCGCAAGAGCCTGGTGGCCCATGCCCGGGCGCTGGACCGGGTGCTGCAATGGGGCTACTACGTGATCCCCAACTGGCACATCAAGACCTGGCGCGTGGCTTACTGGAACCACATCGGTCATCCGAAAGTCACGCCGACCTATGACATCGGCACCACCACCTGGTGGGTCAAGCCGGACACCAAGCCTGCCGAAGAAGTGGAACAAGTGATCGAAAAACAGAACAACGCTGCTCCGGCGAGCGTGGAGTAAACCGATGCTGGCTTACATTATCCGGCGACTGCTGCTGATCGTTCCGACCCTGTTCGGCATCCTGGTGATCAACTTCCTGATCATCCAGGCCGCGCCCGGTGGACCGGTCGAACAGATGATTGCCAAGCTCGAAGGGTTCGAAGGCGCCACCAGCCGTATCGCCGGCGGCGGTGCGGAAGTCTCGGTAGCCGGTTCCTCCTACCGTGGCGCGCAGGGTCTGGACCCGGCGCTGGTCAAGGAAATCGAACGGATGTACGGCTTCGACAAGCCGGCCCCTGAACGCCTGTGGATCATGATCAAGAATTATGCCCACCTGGATTTCGGCGACAGCTTCTTCCGCGACGCCAAGGTCATCGACCTGATCAAAGAAAAGATGCCGGTGTCGATCTCCCTCGGGCTGTGGAGCACGCTGATCATGTACCTGGTGTCGATCCCGCTGGGGATCGCCAAGGCCACGCGCCACGGTAGTCACTTCGACGTCTGGACCAGTTCGGCGATCATCGTGGGTTATGCGATCCCCTCGTTCCTGTTCGCCATTCTGCTGATCGTGGTATTTGCCGGCGGCAGTTACTTCGACTGGTTCCCGTTGCGCGGGCTGACCTCCAACAACTTCGATGAACTGTCGCTGGGCGGCAAGATCCTCGATTATTTCTGGCACTTGGCGCTGCCCGTGACCGCCCTGGTGATCGGTAACTTCGCGACCATGACCCTGTTGACCAAAAACAGCTTCCTCGACGAAATCAACAAGCAGTACGTCGTTACCGCCAAGGCCAAGGGCCTGACCCGCCGCCGAGTGCTCTATGGCCATGTGTTCCGCAATGCCATGCTGCTGGTAATCGCCGGCTTCCCTTCGGCGTTCATCGGGATTTTCTTTACCGGATCCTTGCTGGTGGAAGTGATCTTCTCCCTTGACGGCCTGGGGCTGATGAGTTTCGAAGCGGCCATCAACCGTGACTACCCGGTGGTCTTCGGCACGCTGTTCATCTTTACCTTGCTGGGGTTGGTGGTGAAGCTGATCGGTGACCTGACCTACACCTTCGTCGATCCACGCATCGACTTCGAAAGCCGGGAGCACTGAGATGAACCTGTCCCCGCTCAATCGTCGGCGCTTCGAACTGTTCAAGGCCAACAAGCGTGGCTGGTGGTCGCTGTGGCTGTTCCTGATCCTGTTCGGGCTGAGCCTGGGCGCCGAACTGATCGCCAACGACAAGCCACTGGTGGTGCACTACGACAATGGCTGGTACTTTCCGGCCCTCAAGCGCTACCCGGAAACCACCTTCGGCGGCGAATTTCCTCTGGAAGCCAACTACAAGAGCCCGTACATCCGTGAACTACTGGCCGCCAAGGACGCCTGGGTGTTGTGGGCGCCGATCCCGTTCAGCTACCAGAGCATCAATTACGACCTGAAGGTCCCGGCCCCGGCACCACCTTCGGCGATGAACTGGCTGGGCACCGACGACCAGGGCCGCGACGTGCTGGCCCGGGTGATCTATGGCTTCCGCATCTCGGTGCTGTTCGCCCTGACACTGACGCTGCTCAGTTCGATCATCGGCGTGATCGCCGGCGCGTTGCAGGGCTTCTATGGCGGCTGGGTGGATCTGGCCGGCCAGCGTTTCCTGGAGATCTGGTCGGGGCTGCCGGTGCTCTACCTGCTGATCATCCTCGCCAGTTTCGTGCAGCCGAACTTCTGGTGGCTGCTGGGCATCATGCTGCTGTTTTCCTGGATGAGCCTGGTGGACGTGGTCCGCGCCGAGTTCCTGCGCGGGCGCAACCTGGAGTACGTGCGCGCCGCACGGGCGCTGGGCATGCAGAACGGCGCGATCATGTTCCGCCACATCCTGCCCAACGCCATGGTGTCGACCCTGACCTTCATGCCGTTCATCCTCACGGGCGCCATCGGCACCCTCACCGCCCTGGACTTCCTCGGCTTCGGCCTGCCACCCGGCGCGCCGTCCCTGGGCGAGCTGGTGGCCCAGGGCAAATCCAATCTCCAGGCGCCGTGGCTGGGCATCAGTGCATTCGCCGTGCTGGCCCTGATGCTGAGCCTGCTGGTGTTCATCGGCGAGTCCGCTCGCGATGCCTTCGATCCGAGGAAGTGAAATGAACCAGGATAATCTGATCGAAGTCCGCGACCTGGCGGTGGAATTCATTGTCGGCGAACGGCGCCAACGGGTGGTCGAAGGCGTCAGTTTCGACATCAAGCGCGGCGAAACCCTGGCCTTGGTGGGGGAAAGCGGCTCGGGCAAATCGGTCACCGCCCACTCGATCCTGCGCTTGCTGCCCTACCCGCTGGCCCATCATCCCAGCGGAAGCATCCAGTACGCCGGCCAGGATCTGCTGGGGCTGAAGGAGAAAACCATCCGCCACATCCGCGGCAACCGGATCGCGATGATTTTCCAGGAGCCGATGACCTCGCTCAATCCACTGCATTGCATTGAAAAGCAGATCAATGAAGTGCTTGGCATCCACAAGGGCCTGACCGGCAAGGTCGCGACCCGTCGCACCCTCGAATTGCTGGAGCTGGTGGGCATCCCTGAGCCGCACAAACGCCTCAAGGCGCTGCCCCACGAGCTGTCTGGCGGCCAGCGCCAACGGGTGATGATCGCCATGGCCCTGGCCAACGAGCCGGAACTGCTGATCGCCGACGAGCCGACCACGGCCCTGGACGTCACCGTCCAGCTGAAAATCCTCGAATTGCTCAAGCAATTGCAGGCACGATTGGGCATGTCGTTGCTGCTGATCAGCCACGATTTGAACCTGGTGCGAAGAATTGCGCATCGCGTATGTGTCATGCAGCGCGGTTGCATCGTCGAACAGGCATCGTGCGAACAATTGTTCCGCGCACCGCAGCATCCGTACACTCGGGAACTGCTGGGCGCCGAGCCCAGCGGCACCCCGGCAGACAATGTGATCGGGCCGCCATTGCTGGAGGTCGAGGACCTGAAAGTCTGGTTTCCGGTCAAGAAAGGCCTGTTCAAACGCACGGTAGACTACATCAAGGCCGTGGACGGTATCCGCTTCAGCCTGCCCCAGGGCCAGACCCTGGGCATCGTCGGCGAGAGCGGTTCCGGCAAGTCGACCCTGGGGCTGGCGATCCTGCGGTTGATCGGCAGCCAGGGCGCGATCCGCTTCGAGGGCCAGGCGCTGGACGGCCTGACGCAGCAACAGGTCCGACCACTGCGCCGGGAAATGCAAGTGGTGTTTCAAGATCCGTTTGGCAGCCTGAGCCCACGGATGTGCGTGAGCCAGATTGTCGGCGAAGGCCTGCGGATCCACGGGATCGGCACCGAAGCCGAGCGGGAACAAGCGATTATCGAGGCACTGAAGGAGGTAGGCCTGGATCCGGAAACCCGGAACCGCTACCCCCATGAATTTTCCGGAGGGCAACGGCAGCGTATCGCCATTGCCCGGGCCCTGGTGCTCAAGCCGGCGTTGATTCTGCTGGACGAACCGACGTCGGCCCTGGACCGTACCGTGCAACGCCAGGTGGTGGAGCTGTTACGGTCGCTGCAAACCAAGTACAACCTGACGTATCTGTTTATCAGCCATGACCTGGCTGTCGTCAAAGCGCTGAGCCACCAACTGATGGTGGTCAAGCATGGCCAAGTGGTCGAACAAGGTGATGCCCGCGGCATATTCGCCGCGCCGCAGCACCCCTATACACAGCAGTTGCTGGAGGCCGCCTTCCTGGCCCCAACGACTGCCGAATAACCTGAAAGAGGAGCAACACATGGGTTTTCTCGCCGGTAAGCGCGTACTGATCGTCGGTGTCGCCAGCAAGCTGTCCATCGCATCCGGCATCGCTGCCGCCATGCATCGCGAGGGCGCTGAGCTTGCCTTCACTTATCAGAACGACAAACTCAAGGGTCGTGTCGAAGAGTTCGCGCAAGGCTGGGGTTCGAGCCCTGAGCTGTGCTTCCCGTGCGACGTGGCCAGCGATGAAGAAATCGCCAAGGTCTTCGAAGAACTGAGCAAGAAGTGGGATGGCCTGGACTGCATCGTGCACTCCGTGGGCTTCGCCCCGGGCGACCAACTGGACGGCGACTTCACCGAAGCCACCACCCGTGAAGGTTTCCGCATCGCCCATGACATCAGCGCCTACAGCTTCGTGGCGCTGGCCAAGGCCGGTCGCGAAATGATGAAAGGCCGCAACGGCAGCCTGCTGACCCTGTCGTACCTGGGCGCCGAGCGCACCATGCCGAACTACAACGTGATGGGCATGGCCAAGGCCTCCCTGGAAGCCGGCGTACGCTACCTGGCCGGCTCCCTGGGCCCGGAAGGCACTCGCGTCAACGCCGTATCGGCAGGTCCGATCCGCACCCTCGCCGCTTCCGGCATCAAGAACTTCCGCAAGATGCTGGCCGCCAACGAGGCGCAAACCCCACTGCGTCGCAACGTCACCATCGAAGAAGTCGGCAACGCCGGCGCCTTCCTGTGCTCCGACCTGGCGTCGGGCATCAGCGGTGAAATCATGTACGTGGACGGCGGCTTCAACACCACCGCCATGGGCAACATGGAAGAGTAATCTTCAGCGCACCGCTGCGTAGAAACGCCGCTTGACCTGGACAGGGCAAGCGGCGTTTTTATGCCTGATTATTTGACTACATCGCAGATTCCCTGTGGGAGCGAGCCTGCTCGCGATAGCGGTGTGTCAGCCAGCAAAAATGTTGAATGTGCCTCAGCCTTCGCGGGCAAGCCCGCTCCCACAGGGATTTTGTTTGGCTGAAAATTGTGCGCACGCCTCAGATCCTGTGGGAGCGAGCTTGCTCGCGATAGCGGTGTGTCAGTCAGCAAAAATGTTGAATGTGCCTCAGCCTTCGCGGGCAAGCCCGCTCCCACAGGGGATTTTGTTTGGCTGAAAATTGTGCGCACGCCTCAGATCCTGTGGGAGCGAGCTTGCTCGCGATAGCGGTGGATCGGCTTGCATCGATCTGAATATGCCGCCGTCGTGGGCACGCCCCACTTTTTTACCGGCGTGCCGCCTGCTTTTGTGCATACATCGCCGCATCTGCATCGGCCAGAAGGTTGTCGATGGACTCATGGTGCGATGGGTCGTATTCGATCTGGCCCACGCTGAAGCGGATGTCATAGCCGCGCTGCAACGTTGCGTTGCGCTCGTCGAGGATTTCTCGCAGGCGGGCCATGATCGCCGTCGTCTCCACATGAGACGACCCCGTGAGCAGCGCCACGAACTCATCGCCGCCCAAGCGGCCAATTACGTCGCTTTCGCGAAAAGCGATGCGCAGCACGTCGGCGAAAGTTTTCAGCGCCGCATCGCCTTCGGCGTGGCCGAACCTGTCGTTGATGGGCTTGAAATCATTGAGATCGAAAAACAGCAGCGTCGCCGGGCGGGACAAGCGTGTGCACACGTTCAGCGCATGTTGGGCCAGCGTCCTGAAGCCGCGCCGATTGGACAGCAGAGTCAGTTCGTCCATGCTCGCCATCTGCACCGCGATCATTTCCTCCTCGGCCATGCGCGCCAGGTCGCGCAGCAGTTCGCGTTCCTCGTCGTCAAGTTTGCGCGGCCGGGTATCGATCAGGCACAGCGTTCCGAGTTTGCTGCCGTCAGCGAGCCCCAACGGCTGCCCGGCATAGAAGCGGATACCAGGACTGTCCGTGACAAACGGGTTGTCGTGAAACCGCTCATCCTGCCGAGCGTCGCACACTTCCATGATCTGGTCCTGCAGGATGGCATGCCCACAGAATGAAACATCGCGCCCGGATTCGCTGGCGTCCAGGCCCGCGTTGGACTTGAACCACTGACGGTTGGCGTCCACCAGGGTCACCAATGCAATCGGCACATTGAACAGACGCCGGGCAAGCCGCGTCAGGCGGTCGAACCGTTCTTCGGGCGCGGTATCGAGCAGCTTGAGCGAGTGCAGGCTGTTGAGCCGAGTGGCTTCATTTTCAGGTTTACCAGGCGCGAGCATCGACAACTCCTGTGAGGGCGGACTGCTGGAGTCTAGTCCAGACCCGTCGCACTTCAAACGACAAAATCCAACGGGCATTTGCCGACGAGGGCTAATACACTGGAGCACGATCCAAGACGAGGACCTTGACCGATGAAGCACGCCTCCCATGACGCTGCCCCACGTTTCTGGCGCGACGCGGCCCTGCCCTTCATCGAGGCCCGGGCAATCGCCGACGGGCGCAAAGTCTGCTATGGGCGCCACGCCCATGATCACTTCTCCATCGGGGCGATCACCGCCGGGCGCAGCACTTATGTCCACGAGCGTTCCCACTTCCAGGTCGAGGCCGGCACAGTGGTGCTGATGAACCCCGGCGATGTCCATGCCTGCAACCCCATCGACGATCAACCCTGGTCGTACGTGATGCTGTACGTCGATACCCAGTGGCTGCGTGACTTGCAACGCCGTATCGGCTTCGACGAAACCCTGGACTTCCAGGCCTTTGCCACGACCCACAGCCGCGATGCCGAGCTGTTCGGCGCCTTGCAGGAGCTGTATGAACGGCTGGTGGACGAACGGCTCGACCCGCGCCACAAACAGGCCGCCGCCGAGGCGTTTTTCAGCGACCTGCAACAGCGACTCAACCCCGCCGGACGCCCGGACCGGGGCAGCCATCCGGGATTGATGCGGGCCGCGCAGTTCATCCATGACCATTGCACCGAAGCCTTGAAGCTCGAGGACATCTGCGCCGCCGCGCAACTTTCACCGTCGTACCTGAGCCGCGCCTTCAAGCGCCATTACGGCATGACGCCCCACGCCTTCCTGGTCAATCGCCGGATCCAGTTCGCCCGCCACCAACTGCGCGAAGGCAAGCTGATCGCCGACGTGGCGCTGGACAGCGGCTTCGCCGACCAGGCGCATTTCCAGCGGGCGTTCAAGCAGCACCTGGCAGCGACGCCGGGGCAGTATCGCGGCTGACGCAGCGATTTCCGAGCCAGACAGATACCCGTGGCGAGGGAGCTTGCTCCCGCTCGACTGCGAAGCAGGCGCCTGGATTGTAAAGCGGGGGTTGCTTCGCAACCCAGCGGGAGCAAGCTCCCTCGCCACAGAAGCCTCGCCACAGAAGCGGATTTGTCAAGGCAATACCAGATAAACCGCACTCACCACCAACAACGCCGCCATCGCCCGGTTGAACAGGCGCATGGTCGACGGATTACCCAGCCAACTGCGCAGAAAGCTTCCGGCATAGGCCCAGCACCCCACCGAGACATAGCAGATCACCAGATAGATCGCCGCGAACTGCCAGACCAGCCGCGCCTCGCCATCGGCGACGAAGGCGCCCATCCCCGCCACGCAGGCCAGCCAGGCCTTGGGATTGAGCCATTGCATCAGCGCGCCGTAGAACATCGAGGGCGCCCGTCCCTCCTCGCCGCTACCCAGATGGCCGTTGTCCATCGCCAGTTTCCAGGCCATGAACAGCAGAAACCCGACGCCCCCCAGTTGCACCACTCGCGTAAGGCCGGGCCAGCGTTGCAACACTTCATGCAATCCGAGGCCCATCAGCACCAACAGCAGGACAAACCCCAGGGTCGCGCCGCCCACATGGCGCAGCGTCGCGCGAAACCCGTAGCGCGCCCCGGAACTGAGTGCCACGATGTTGACCGGCCCCGGTGTGATCGAGGCGACCAGGGCAAATGCCGCCATGGAAAAAATCAGACTCATTGCATACCTTCTTTCAATGTACGTGAGGTAGCGACCAAGGTAAGTGGCCCGAGGCCGAAGGTATTGAAGAAAACTGCCTACATCAGTGGCAATAAAAGCTTGCTCGCGACGAAGTCATCCGCGCCTCATGTGAACCGCACTGCCTGCATAGCGAGCAAGCTTTGCTCCCACAGGAGGCGGTTCCTCTACAACCGCAGGAAATAAAATTCACTGTCGATTTTCCGGTGGAGCCGTTCCGGCCCCGGCCTTATGCTCGACCCATGAACCTACAAGACTCGCTGCTCCCACCCCACGCCGAGATGGTCCGCGCCATGCTCGAACGAGACACCGCCTACGAGGGGGTGTTCTTCACGGCGGTCAAGACCACCGGTATTTTCTGCCGCCCCAGTTGCACGGCGCGCAAGCCGAAACCGGAGAACGTCGAGTTCTTCGCCCATGCCGATGAAGCCATGTCGGCCGGCTACCGCGCCTGCCTGCGCTGCAAGCCGCTGGACGCCGCCGCCATCGCCCCGGACTGGATCCAGACGCTGCTCAAGGCCGTGGACGCCGAGCCGGAGCAACGCTGGACCGACGCCCTGCTGCTGGAACAAGGCATCGAACCGCTGAAGTTGCGGCGCTGGTTCAAGCAGCATTTCGGCATGACCTTCCATGCGTACTTGCGCACGCGCCGCCTGGGTATCGCCCTGGGCGGCATCAAGCAAGGGAGCTCCATCGACCACGCGGCGTTCGATTCCGGCTACGAATCCCTGAGCGGCTTTCGTGACGCCTTCGTAAAATCGTTCCACATCACCCCAGGCCGGGCCGCCCTCAGCGAACCCTTGCTGTTCACGCGCCTGACCACGCCCCTGGGACCCATGCTGGCCATGGCCGAGCAGCGCGGCCTGGTACTGCTGGAATTTCTCGACCGCCCGGCTCTGACCCGAGAGATCGAAGAGTTGCAGCAGCGCTATGGCTACACCGTCGCACCGGGGCACAACGCGCACTTGCAGCAGATCGAAACCGAGCTGGCAGACTACTTCGCCGGCAAGCTCACCGCGTTCACCGTCCCGCTGCACATGCCCGGCAGTGCCTTTACCGTAAGGGTCTGGGCGCAGTTGCAAGCGATTCCCTATGGCGAAACCCGAAGCTACGGCACGATCGCCAGTGCCCTGGGCAGCCCCGGCGCCAGTCGCGCCGTCGGGCTGGCCAACGGCCAGAATCGCCTGGCGATTGTCGTCCCCTGCCATCGGGTGATCGGTGCCGATGGCGCGCTGACCGGTTATGGTGGCGGGCAACCGCGCAAAGCGTTCTTGTTGCGGCTGGAAAAAGCCGCCGTGCAGGTTTCCCTGCCCCTGGCGTTTTGATCGACCCGCAGAGCGAAGAGCCAATGCCCGTGCCGTACCACGATGCCAGTGTCTTCCTGGCAAGCCTCGATGAAGACTGGCAACGCCACGTCGAAGCGGTCGGCCCGTGCCTGCTGCGACCCAAGCCGGCCCGTGATCCCTACGAAGTGCTGGTGCGCTCCATCGCTTATCAGCAATTGCACGCCAAGGCCGGCGATGCGATTTTCGGCAGGCTATTGGCATTGTTTCCCGAGCAGGACTTTCCCAGGCCGGAACAGATCCTGGCGACGGATTTCGAGTTGTTGCGCGGCTGCGGATTCTCCGCCAGCAAGATTGCAACCATTCAAGGCATCGCCCAAGCGGCGCTGGACGGCGAGGTACAGGACTACGCCAGCGCCCTGGCCATGGAGGATGAGCAGTTGATCGAGCGCCTGGTCACCTTGCGCGGGGTCGGCCGCTGGACGGTGGAGATGCTGTTGATCTACAGCCTGGAACGACCGGACATCTTGCCGGTCGATGATTTTGGCGTACGCGAAGGTTATCGTCGGCTCAAGGGACTGGAGCAGCAGCCCAGCCGCCGGCAGATGATCGATATCGGCCTGGCCTGGAGTCCGCATCGGACGGTGGCGGCGTGGTATCTGTGGCGGGTGCCTGGCCGCGGTATGGCGTGATCGTTCATCGCCCCCTTGCGGAGGTGGCTGTGCCGGCCTCTTCGCGGGCAAGCGCGCTCCCACAGGGGCTTTGTGTCAGGCAGATATTCCGTGCCAGTCAGTGGACGGTGTGGGAGCGGGCTTGCTCGCGAAGCGGCCAGTGCTGTCGCAGATGATTTCACTGACTGCAAACACTGTACGTCCAGGCTCTCCTGAGCCCAACCCTTTCCAACCGGAGGCCCCCATGCACTTAGAAGGATCCTGCCACTGCGGCGCGGTATCGTTCAGCCTCAACTGTGTCCATCCCTACCCTTACCAGCGCTGCTACTGCTCGATCTGTCGCAAGACTCAGGGCGGCGGCGGTTTTGCGATCAACCTCGGGGGCGATGCCACGAGCCTGAAAGTACGCGGTCGCAAGCACATCTCGATCTATCATGCGCGGCTCAAGGAAGAAGGTCAGAAACGCGCCCACCGCAGCAGCGCCGAACGGCATTTCTGTTCAGTGTGCGGCTCGGGGTTGTGGTTGTTCAGCCCCGAATGGCCGGAGCTGATCCACCCATTTGCCTCAGCCATCGACACACCACTGCCGGTACCGCCGGAGCACACCCACCTGATGCTCGGCTCCAAGGCGCCGTGGGTCGAGGTCGAGGCGCATCCGCGTGACCAGCAGTTCGAGGTTTACCCTGAGGAGTCCATTGCTCAGTGGCATGAGCGCCTTGGGTTGACGGCTTGAGGCCCTCATCGCGAGCAGGCTCGCTCCCACAGGGGGAATGCATTTCCATGTGGGAGCGAGCCTGCTCGCGATGCGTCGGCACAGGCACCTCTATACCGCCGGCACCCCACTGTGAAACCGAAACTCCACATCCATCGACTCGATCAACTCACGCTCGGCCTCGCGGACCTTGTCGATCACCTGGGCGATGTCCTTGGAATCGCCGTACTGGTAGGCCAGTTTCAGGTACCCCTGGAAATGCCGGGCCTCGCTTTTCAGCAGGCCGAAATAGAATTTGCCCAGCTCTTCGTCCAGATGCGGCACCAGCGCTTCGAAACGCTCGCAACTGCGGGCCTCGATAAAGGCGCCGACCACCAGGGTGTCCACCAGCTTGACCGGTTCGTGGCTGCGCACCACCTTGCGTAGACCCGAGGCATAGCGCCCGGCCGAGAGCTGGCGCAAGCCGACCTTGCGTTTTTTCATCAGGCGCATGACCTGTTCGTGATGCACCAGTTCTTCCCGGGCCAGGCGCGACATCATGTTGATCAGGTCGACGTGGGAATGGTACTTGGCAATCAGGCTCAGGGCGGTGCTGGCGGCTTTGAACTCACAGTTCTTGTGGTCGATCAGCAGCGTCTCCTGGTCGGCCAGCGCGGCCTGGACCCAGGCATCCGGGGTGCGGCAGCCAAGGAACTCATGGATTTCGGGAAGGATCATCGGGCTCACGGTAAAAGGTAATCGAGCGAAGGGCGCCGATTATACCGGCCTGCCCCGAGACCACCAGCCACCGCTGTTGATATGGGTCAAGTCAACGACTCCCGCACAACCACTAGACTGCTCTACAAGGACTATAGTTGAGCAACGCTCGTGCCCTTTCTCGCTGGAGACGCCGATCATGCAAGCCATTCGCAGCATTCTGGTGGTCATCGAACCCGAACATTCGGAAAGCCTGGCGCTCAAGCGGGCCAAGCTGATCGCCGGTGTGACCCAGGCCCACCTGCACCTGCTGGTGTGCGACAAGCGGCATGACCATGCCAGCCTGCTCAGCGTCCTCAAAAGCGCACTGCAGGCCGACGGCTACAGCGTGACCACCGAGCAGGCCTGGAATGAAAGCCTGTACGAAACCATCATCGGCGTGCAGCAGGCCGAAGGCTGTGGCCTGGTGATCAAGCAGCATTTCCCCGACAGCCCGTTGAAAAAAGCCCTGCTGACGCCGAGCGACTGGAAACTGCTGCGCCATTGCCCGACGCCGGTACTGCTGGTGAAGACCGCCGGCTCATGGAAAGACCGGGTGATCCTGGCAGCGGTCGATGTCGGCAACGCCGACGGCGAGCACCGTCACCTGCACAACACCATCATCGACCACGGCTACGACATCGCCAGCCTGGCAAAAGCCCATCTTCACGTGATCAGCGCCCATCCCTCGCCGATGCTGTCGGCAGCGGACCCGACGTTCCAGCTCAAGGAAACCATCGAGGCCCGCTACCGCGAACAGTGCCGGGCGTTCCAGGCCGAGTTCGACATCGACGACCAGCACCTGCACATCGAAGAGGGCCCGGCGGACGTGCTGATTCCGTTCATCGCCCATAAGCTCCAGGCGGCGGTGACCGTGATCGGCACGGTGGCGCGCTCAGGGTTGTCAGGGGTCTTGATTGGTAACACCGCCGAAGCGGTGCTCGATACGCTGGAAAGCGACGTACTGGTGCTCAAGCCCCAGGAGGTCGAGGATCATCTGGTGGAGTTGGCGGTGAAGGAATAAAGCGGATTCGCTCTTGTGGCGAGGGAGCTTGCTCCCGCCGGGTTGCGAAGCGACCCTCGCTCCTGATCTTAAAAATCTCTGGTCCTGAAAAATCCAGGCGTCTGCTGCGCAGCCGAGCGGGAGCAAGCTCCCTCGCCACAGGGGCTGCAGCAGGTCCTCAACTGCGGGGTCAGCCGCCCATCGCATCCTTCAAAAACCCCGGCGCGATGTAACGCTGGTAATGCGCTTCGGACAGCAGGAAAAATTCCCGATCAATGGCATCGCGCAGGTCCGGCAGTTCCCAGTCGCGAAATTCCGGCAGCAACACCATCCCATAGGCTTCCAGGTTATTGATCACCCGAGCGCCCCGGGCGATCAGCTGATAAGCCCAGCAGTATTCCGATTGATGGGCCACGAAGCGAATCTTGCGTGTCTCCAGTTGCTGGCGCAGCAGCCCAGGGTCGAAAACCTCCAGCTTGGCCACCATCACCTGTACCAACAGCTGTTCCAGCCGCATCCATACCGCCCGCTTCTCGTCCTCGTTGTAGCCATTCCAGTGAATCACTTCATGGTGGAACCGCTTGCAGCCACGGCACACCAGGTCACCGTAGACAGTGGAGCACAGGCCGACGCAGGGGGTCTTGATTAGCTGGTTGGGCATGAGAAAAAACGCACACAAAAGCGAGACAGGCCGGCATGTTAGCCCTTTGTCTAAGATTGATCACCCCTCAAACTGGAGAGCCCAACTTACCTTTAATTTTTTTTTCCCGTAGAATCAGCCAGCCTTTTAAGGCGCCAATGTCCGTTAGAAGCTGTTTTCAAAGCGTCACGAGCACAGTCGTTCCTTCAGAGCGGTGTTGGCGAAGGGTCTTTCCAGCGGGGAAAGCCTGACGCCAACCCTCATCAGCTCCCCGTTCTGCAGGCGTAAAACTTTGAAAGCAGCTTCTGTGAGGAGCTCCGGGAACCCTGGCGTAGTGGCTCAAAAAGCCTCCGACGCGCATGGGTACCGTGAGTTTCTGGATGAGCGTCCCGGACACCCATTTGGGACCACTGATGAGGGTAATAACTGTGCTTGAAGCCTACCGCAAACATATCGAAGAGCGCGCAGCACTGGGTATCGTTCCCCAGCCGCTTAACGCCGAACAAACCGCAGGCCTGGTCGAGCTGCTGAAGAATCCTCCGGCTGGCGAAGAAGCTTTCCTCGTTGACCTGATCACCAATCGCGTTCCGCCTGGAGTCGACGAAGCCGCCTACGTCAAGGCCGGCTTCCTGTCCGCCCTGGCCAAGGGCCAGGCCCAATCCCCTCTGCTGGACAAGAAGCGCGCCGTCGAACTGCTCGGCACCATGCAGGGCGGCTACAACATCGTGACCCTGGTGGAACTGCTGGACGACGCCGAGCTGGCGCCAGTGGCCGCCCAGGAACTCAAGCACACCCTGCTGATGTTCGACGCCTTCCACGACGTGGCTGAAAAAGCCAAGAACGGCAATGTCCACGCCCAGGCCGTGCTGCAATCCTGGGCTGATGGCGAGTGGTTCAAGAAGCGCCCGGTGCTGGCCGACAAGATCAGCCTGCGGGTCTTCAAGGTCCCTGGCGAAACCAACACCGACGACCTGTCCCCTGCCCCGGACGCCTGGTCCCGTCCTGATATCCCGCTGCACGCCCTGGCCATGCTGAAAATGGCCCGCGACGGCATCGTGCCTGACGAACAAGGCAAGACCGGCCCGATGAAGCAGATCGAAGAGATGCGTGGCCAAGGCTTCCCGATTGCCTACGTCGGTGACGTGGTCGGTACCGGTTCGTCGCGTAAGTCGGCGACCAACTCGGTGCTGTGGTTCTTCGGCGACGACATTCCTTACGTGCCGAACAAGCGTGCCGGCGGTTTCTGCTTCGGCAGCAAGATCGCCCCGATCTTCTACAACACCATGGAAGATGCCGGCGCCCTGCCGATCGAGTTCGACGTGTCGAACATGAACATGGGCGACGTGATCGACCTGTACCCGCATGCGGGCAAGGTCTGCAAGCACGGCACCGATGAAGTCCTGACCACCTTCGAAATGAAGACCCCGGTCCTGCTGGACGAAGTCCGTGCCGGCGGCCGTATCCCGCTGATCATCGGCCGTGGCCTGACCGAGAAGGCCCGTGCCGAACTCGGCCTGCCGCCATCGGACCTGTTCAAGAAGCCAGAAGCTCCGGCTGAAAGCACCAAGGGCTACACCCTGGCGCAGAAAATGGTCGGCAAGGCGTGCGGCGTGAAGGGCGTGCGCCCTGGCACCTACTGCGAACCGAAGATGACCACCGTCGGCTCCCAGGACACCACTGGCCCGATGACCCGTGATGAACTCAAGGACCTGGCGTGCCTGGGCTTCTCCGCCGATCTGGTGATGCAGTCCTTCTGCCACACCGCGGCCTATCCAAAGCCGATCGACGTGACCACCCACCACACCCTGCCTGACTTCATCATGACCCGTGGCGGTGTTTCCCTGCGTCCGGGCGACGGCATCATCCACAGCTGGCTGAACCGCATGCTGCTGCCGGACACCGTCGGCACCGGTGGCGACTCCCACACCCGTTTCCCGATCGGTATCTCGTTCCCGGCCGGTTCCGGCCTGGTGGCCTTCGCCGCCGCCACCGGCGTCATGCCGCTGGACATGCCTGAGTCGATCCTGGTGCGTTTCAAGGGCAAGCTGCAACCGGGCGTCACCCTGCGTGACCTGGTGCATGCCATCCCTTACTACGCCATCCAGAAAGGCCTGCTGACCGTCGAGAAGAAAGGCAAGAAGAACGCCTTCTCCGGCCGCATCCTGGAAATCGAAGGCCTGGAGACCCTGACCGTCGAGCAAGCGTTCGAACTGTCCGACGCCTCGGCCGAGCGTTCGGCTGCCGGTTGCACCATCAAGCTGTCCAAGGAATCGATTGCCGAGTACCTGCAATCGAACATCACCCTGCTGCGCTGGATGATCGGCGAAGGCTACGGCGATGCCCGCACCCTGGAGCGTCGTGCCCAGGCGATGGAAGCCTGGCTGGCCAACCCGGAACTGCTGGAAGCCGACCAGGACGCCGAGTACGCCGAAGTCATCGAGATCGACCTGGCCGACGTCAAGGAGCCTGTGCTCTGCGCGCCGAACGACCCGGACGACGCTCGCCTGCTCTCCAGCGTGGCTGGCGAGAAGATCGACGAAGTGTTCATCGGTTCGTGCATGACCAACATCGGTCACTTCCGCGCGGCCGGCAAGCTGCTGGATCAGGTCAAGGGCCAGCTGCCAACCCGCCTGTGGCTGTCGCCGCCGACCAAGATGGACGCTCACCAGCTGACCGAAGAAGGCTACTACGGCATCTACGGCAAGGCCGGTGCACGGATGGAAATGCCAGGCTGCTCGCTGTGCATGGGTAACCAGGCACGCGTCGAGCCGAACTCCACCGTGGTGTCGACTTCGACCCGTAACTTCCCGAACCGTCTGGGCGACGGCGCGAACGTCTACCTGGCCTCGGCCGAACTGGCGTCCGTCGCGTCCATCCTGGGTCGCCTGCCGACCGTCGAGGAGTACATGGAATACGCCGGCAAGATCGACAGCATGGCAGCGGACGTATACCGCTACCTGAGCTTCGACCAGATCGCCGAGTTCCGTGAAGCGGCTGCGAACGCCAACATCCCGGTCGTTCAAGCCTAAGGCTTAGACGCTCGACTAAAAACGCCGCCCTTCTTGCGAGGGGCGGCGTTTTTTTATGCCTGGGATTTGATGCCTCAATCGCTCTTGTGGCGAGGGAGCTTGCTCCCGCTGGGCTGCGCAGCAGCCCCAACCACTGCCTGACACACCTGGTCGTCAGACCCCAGGGCCGCTTCGCGCCCCAGCGGGAGCAAGCTCCCTCGCCACTGGGAATGGTGTCGATTGGCAGATTTGGACACGCCACCCCACCATTGTGGGCCGATCAGGCCGTCAGGGAATAAACCAACGCCGTAATCGCCACCAAACCCACCAACACAACGAAGACATTGGAAGCCTGGCCGCGATAGCGGGCCATGGCCGGGACTTTACGGATCGCGTACATCGGCATCAGGAACAGGATGGCCGCGATGACCGGACCGCCCAGGGTTTCGATCATGCCCAGGATGCTCGGGTTGAGCGTGGCGACGATCCAGCACACCACCAGCATGAACGCCGCGGTAAGGCGGTCCAGGGTCTTGGGCGCTGGACGACGGCCACTCTTGACGATCAACCCTTTGAGGCCTTCGCTGGCGCCGATGTAGTGACCGAGGAAGGACTTGGCAATCGCCACGAAGGCAATCAACGGCGCGGCGAACGCGATGGTCGGGTTGCTGAAGTGGTTGGCCAGGTACGACAGGATCGACAGGTTCTGGGCCTTAGCCTCGACCAACTGTGCCGGGGACAAGGTCAGCACGCAACTGAACACGAAGAACAGCACCATCACCACCATCAGCACATGGGCGCGGGACAGGATCTGCGAGCTGCGTTCCTCGGCGTTGGCACCATAACGGCGCTTCTGATCCACCGCGAAGGCCGAGATGATCGGCGAGTGGTTGAACGAGAACACCATCACCGGGATCGCCAGCCACAGCGTGTGCAGCAAGGCCGAAGGCTCAGGCGCAGTGGTCGCCGTGGTCAGGATGCCGCCGTTCCAATGCGGAATCAGGAACACCGCCAGGAACAGCAGCGCAACGATAAACGGATAGACCATCAGGCTCATGGCCTTGACGATCGCCTGTTCGCCGCAGCGCACCACCGCCAGCAGGCCCAGGATCAGCAGCAATGACAACACCGCCCGTGGTGGCGGCTGGATATGCAGTTGATGCTCCAGGAAGCTGCCCACGGTATTGGTCAGGGCCACACTGTAGATCAACAGGATCGGGAAAATCGCGAAGAAGTACAGCAAGGTGATCAATGCCCCGGCCTTCAGACCGAAATGCTCTTCCACCACCTCGGTGATGTCCGCACCGTCACGCCCGGACAACACAAACCGCGTCAGGCCGCGGTGCGCATAGAACGTCATGGGGAACGCCAGCAACGCCAGGACCAGCAGCGGCCAGAAGCCGCCCAGGCCCGCATTGATCGGTAAAAACAGCGTGCCTGCACCGATGGCGGTGCCGAACAGGCCGAGCATCCAGGTGGTGTCGTGGCGACTCCACTGGCTGAGGGTGGCTGGGACGGTCGTTTCAAAACGCTCTTGGACGCTGTTGGCCTGGTCATTCATCCGGTCGGATCTCCGCTTTCCGGTCACGTGCACCCGGCCAGGACGAGTCGGAAAAGCCCGACAGGCAGCGCCCTGGCCGAAACAGGGCCGCGATTGTCCGGGATTAGCGAGCAGAAGCAAAGACTTAGCGGAGGAGCGGTGGTCATGGGTAGAAAAAGTGTTGAGAACGACATGGCTGGACTATCGCCGTTATTCGCCAACTCTTACACTCAGGACAGCACGCACAGCCCCCCTGTGGGAGCGAGCTTGCTCGCGATGGCGGTGGGTCAGCCAGAATCGATATGACTGACACCGCCATCGCGAGCAGGCTCGCCCCCACAGGATTTGCCCGCAAGATCCTCAGGAGCCCAGCATGACCGCGACCGTCCTGGTACTGGTTGAAACCGTCAACGAATACCTGCCCATTCTTGAGCACCAGGGCTATCACCTGGAGTTGGCGCCGACGCCGGCCGAACGCAAGACGGCGATTTTCGAGCATGGGGAGCGGTTCAGCGCGGTGTTGACTCGTGGCCCCTTGGGGCTGACGGCCGAGGAAATTGCCGCCCTGCCCAATCTGCGGATCATCTGTGTGATCGGTGCCGGTTACGAGCAGGTGGACCTGCAAGCCGCACGCCAGCGCGGCATCGTGGTGACCAACGGTGCCGGGGTCAACGCCTCTTCGGTGGCCGACCATGCCATGGCCCTGCTGCTGGCGCTGGTCCGGGATATTCCCCGGGCCGACGCAAGCGTGCGCCGGGGCGAATGGGCGAAGATCATGCGTCCATCCCTGGCCGGCAAGCGGCTCGGCGTGCTGGGCCTGGGGGCGGTGGGGATGGCGATCGCCAAGCGTGCCGCCCTCGGGTTCGACATGAGCGTCAGCTACCATAATCGGCGGATGCGCAACGACGTGCCCTACAGCTTCTGCTCCACGCCCACGGAACTGGCGCGAGCTTCGGACTTTCTGGTCGTCGCCGCCCCCGGAGGCCTGGACACCCGGCAACTGATCAACAAACAGGCCCTCGATGCCCTGGGCCCCCATGGGTTCCTGGTGAACATTGCCAGAGCCAGCGTGGTCGCCACGGCCGAGCTGATCAGTGCCCTGGAACATCGACGCATCGCTGGGGCCGCGCTGGATGTCTTTGATGACGAGCCGCACGTGCCGGATGCACTGAAAAAACTGCCGAACGTGATCCTGACGCCCCATGTCGCCGGCCTGTCGCCGCAAGCCACCCAAGGTACCGTGGAGCTGGTGGGACAGAACCTGAACGCGTTTTTCTCTGGTAAGCCGGTGCTGACGCCGGTGCCGTTACCCGACGCGCCGTACTAAAGCACACCCAGCAATGTCCACAACCGCCGGGACTCGGCATCGGCGCTGATCAGTTCGCCCAGCAGCTCACTCAACGGCTTGTTGCCCCATTCCACGCCGCGCCGGATCAGGTACGGCACCGGGCTATGGGGTTCGGTGCGCGCCAGGTAGCCGGCAATGACCATCAATTGTCGATAGGCCTCCTCGCGATTGGCCGGCTCCTGGAAGACCTGGGCGGGTGCCGCCTGGGGTTCGGCAGTCGGCGTCGTTAGCGCGGATGTCGCCTGCACCGGTGCGACACTGGGTTGTTGTGGATGCATCGCGATGAACTCCTCGACCAGCGCCAACAGGGCCTGGATCACATCCTGCAGGGATTTGTAGCCTGGGGCCAAATTGCCCAGGTAGGCGTCGCTCCAGGCCTCGAGCCGCTGCAAATGTTGCAGGCTCAACATCAGGCTGCCCTGGCGATGCAACCAGAACGACAACGGTGTGGCACGAATCAGTTCGGCGACTTTCTTCTGGTCGGTGCGCGCCGCCTCCGCTGAAGCCTTGGCGTTCTTGCTGTCATTGACCGGCACTTGCTGGCGTTGCAAGCGTTGCCAGTCGTCCAGGCAAAACCCGGCGAAAGCCTGCTCCCGGCCCTCGAACAGGGGCACCCGCGTCAACAGCACTTCGCTGTAGCGTCGGGCCAGCCATTCCAGGGGAATCACCCGCCACGACTGATCACCCTCCTCGGCCTGGGGATGCAACTGCTCGGGATAACGCTCGCACAGCCCGGCCACCAGCGCCAGGCTACCGGGCAAACCCTCCAGCCCCGCCAGGTGCAACCAGGCCTCCCCCAGCCAGGCACTGATCATCAGGTCCTTGCTGCGCTCCCGCAAAAGCGTGGTCGCGAGCCGCTCCAGTTCCGGCCATTGGGCACGCTTGATGGACGACTGCCACACCCCCGTGGGCAGGCTGGTGTCGTCCTCGCGGCGCAACTCGCGCAACTGGTCGTATTCGGTCTCGTAGCGCAGGTCCTGGCCGCAGGGCGATTCGGCACTCAACGGCTCGAGCAACTGCGTGACCAATTCGGGCAACGCTGATATCGGCAGGCTCACAGGCCCTCCTCACGGGTGGCGATGGCAGGACTCGATGGGGTCGCCATGAACGGTGAACGGGGCGCACGGGTCGGCAACGGCGGGATCGACAGCGGCAGCTTCGACCCCTGGCTCATCAGCGAAAGGCGTACGAACATCAGGGTCTGTTCGGCTGTCCGGGCCTGGGTCCGGGCTGTCACCGGCAATTGCAAGGCCAGGGGAAAGTCGGTGTAGTCGACATTCGGCTGACGCTGGGCCGAGCCCAACGAGCGCATCAACCGCAGCAATGCCCACGGCCCCTGGTATTCCCAGCCGGCTTCCAGGTCGCGCACCACCAGGTCCGGTTGCAACGGGTCGTTGACCGGGCGCTGGTAACCGTTGCGGGCCCAGCGCAGGGTCAGGCGCACCGGTTGCCCGACCATCCAGCGCAGGTTCGGCTGCTCGGCGCCGGGGTAGCTGATCTGCTGGTTGCCGGCATTCAGGCCCCAGGCAATCACCTGGTCGGCACCGCGCTCTTCATCGCGGTCGGTGCGCCAGCGCACGTCCATCTCCACTCCCAGGATGCCGCTCTTGTCCCGCACGAACAACGGCCCGAGCCAGGTTCCGGCCTGTTTCAAACGGTTGAGAAAATCTTGCGCCGCCAACCGCTCCGGCGTCTGGCTCAGCGTCAACCCGGCCTGGGCCAGGGGCAGTCGGGTGTCGATCAACTCCAGCAGATGCTGGACCCGTGCCGGATCGGCATCGCTGGCCCGCACATCCGTGGAAAACGGAAAACGCCCCGCCAAGTACTGATTGAAATAGTTCACCAGGTCGTTCCAGGCGGTCGCGGCCTGGTTCTGTTGCAGATACAGGCAGCGTTGCAGGGCACTCTGTTGCAGCGCCACGGTGCGCTGGGCCAGGTCACCGCGTCCGGCGGACAGGCTGGCCGTCTTCAGGATCTGTGCGCAGGAGCTGATGTCCATCTCGATGAAATCCCGGCTCACCAGTTGTTCCAGTTGGGCCGCCGAACTGGCCGGGTTCTGGTTCTTGTACTTGAGCAGTTCATCGTTGAGGGCCATGAACCGCGCCACCTGGTCGTGCTCGCTGGCCGACAGGCTGTCCTGTTGGACGATCAGCCATTCCAGCGCCGGCATCCGCTGCTCGGCGATCTGCACCATGGCGCCGAATTGCTGGTTCAGGTTCAGCTTCAGTTCTTGCGGATCGCTGGCACCGTAGAGCTGCAAACCGAAATTCTTCGCACCGTTCCAACGCTGCAAATCAGCGCGCTGGCTGAACAGCGGCTGCGCATCGATTTCATCCAGGGCGCGCCTGATCTGCGCCAGGGCCCGGCGATTGAGCAGCCGCTGGAAACGTATCGCCAGGTCATTGCGATGCACGTCCATGAAGGCTTTTTGCAGCGCCACGGCCTGGGTCGTCTGCACGTTGAAGCCCATGCCGGGCAATTGCTCGTCGCTCTCGTCCAGGCTCAACCACATGGCTCGCGCCGCCGCGCCTTCAGCCGCTTGCATCAGCGCGTCGCGGTAGTCCGGCGGGATCCGCGGCAGTTCTTCATTGGCGTAGCTTTTGAAACTGGCAAAGTAGTTCAGGGCGACGCTGAAATCATCGCTGCCATCGCCCTGGCCCGTCGAATCGGCGCTGCTGTCCGAAGGATCTTTCTGCAAGGCCAACGCCACGAAGTCGCGCTTGAACAGTGCCTGGACCGCGCCATCCAGTGCGGTGACGTGTTCCTGCAACACCAGCAGGCCGCTGCCCTGTTGCACCAGCAGGTTGTCCCGCGAACCGGTCTGGACGATCCACTGATCGCGAAAACTCTGTTGCAGTTTCGCCGCCTGGCTCTCCAGGTCCTGCTCGATGTCCGGCCCGAGCAAGCTGCTGTGGCTGACCTTGTCCATCAGTTGCGTGTAGCCGGGCACCAGGTCCTGGCCCTTGCCGCGGCCCCAGGCGGAATTGGTCAGGCTGACCAGGGTCTGCAAATCGTCGATCAGCGCCATCAGGTCTTCGAGCTCACTCAAGGAATTGCCGCTGCCGGCCTCCAGCCGTTGCAGGTGCAGCTTGAGATAGCCGGCCTGGCGCACGAAGTTGTCGGCCAGGAAATAATGATCGAGCCAGCGCTGCATCAGGCCGGTGAAGTTATCCGAGATCACCGGGCGTGCGGCCTCCAGGTCCAGGCCTTTGAGGTCAGCGTTCTGGGAGTCGAACAGTACCCGGTTATAGAACCGGGCCCGGCTCAAGGTGCCGGTGTTGAGGTTCAGCGACAAGGCGCTGTTGCTCAATTGCACCAGTTCATCCAGCGGCGCCTTGGGGTTGTTCACCGCCTGATTGAACATCTGGTTGTACTGCTCGAGCCGGGCCGCCAGTTCAACCAATTGCCGGGCTTTCACGTAGCTCTGCCATTGCGCCGGGTCTTCACTCTGCGAGTTTCCCCTACGCTCGGTGTTGCGGATGGCCTTGAGCTGTTCCAGGTCCGATGCCAGCAGATCACGCAACGGCAGGACCCAATGGTGCCGGGCGGTCAGGCGCAGGCCGGCCTGCAACTGATCGTCCAGGTCGGAGAACCACGAGGTCGGGAAGACCACTGAGACGAAGCGCCAGCGCGGGGCCTTTTCCAGCACGTTCCAGTAGTTCTGCACGTTGTGCCGGGTCAGCTCCAGCTGCGGCTTGTCAGGGTCGACGGCGAGGTGATTCTTATGGGCGCTCAGAATCAGGTGGGACAGCTCGCCGGCCTGTTCCACCGAATCCTGCCAGACCCAGATCATCCCCCCCAGCCAGAGCAGGCCAACCACCAGCGCCACGCCGCCGGCCAACCGATGCCAGCGTTGGCGCAAGCGCAGCAGGCGCGGCACCGACTGGGCCAGGCCGCGCTCGGCCACCAGCCTGCGGGCCCACAAATGGCGGGCGAACACGGTTTGCCGCAGGGTACCGTCATTGGCCGCGAGCCCATCGCCGCTGACCGCCGGCGCCTGGCTGGCGGTGAAATACACCCCGCGAAAACGCGGCGCCTCGCCCTGGGCATTGCCTTGGAACACCGGTTCCAACAGGATCTGCAAGGCCCGGCGCAGGCCTTCGAAGCGCTCCGGCAAGCCATACAGATCGGCGCTCAATTGCCCCGACAGCGCGCCGATCTCGATGATCGACTGCGCCAGCGCGGCATGAACCTGGTCCAGCGCCTGGTCACTCCATTGCGACTGCCACGCCGCGTCGGGCGCGTAAGGCGATGACCAGCCCAACATCGACTCGCGGGCCTCGGCTGGCAAGGCACTGACCAGTTCCTGGAAGCCGGGCAGTTCTTCCATTCCGGTGACCACCACATACACGGGCAGGCTGAGACCGAACCGTTGCAACAGATCAATGAAACAGCGCCGGACCTTGAGGCTCAGGTCGGCGGTGTGTTCGCTGTCGTCGAGGCGGGCGAACGGCACGGTCCAGATCACCGCGTCCAACGGTCGCTTGCTGCGCAGCCGCAGGATCAGCCCCAACAGGCGCCACCAGTTGCCCCGTTGCCGGTTCATGCCCTCCTCAGGCAGGAACAACGCCTGGGGCACCACCAGCACCGCGCCTTCGGCATCCGACCACCAACGACCGAACCACGCCGCCTTGTCCGTCGGTTGCAGGCGCCATTGCGCGCACAATCGGGCACCGTCGGTTTCATTGCCGAGCATCATCAACCAGGGCATCTGGTACCGGTCCCGGGTACCCTGCTCCTGCTCCATGTGGCGCACCGCGCCGTAGAAGCTGCGAATGGCCGCGCCACCCTGGGTGCGCAACCACCAGAGCAGCGCGGCGAGGAGCAGCACCAGGACGAAGGCGAGCAGCACCAGTGCAACGAGACTCAGGGTGCTCATGAGTCCTGCTCCTGGACTACCGACTCGTTCAGTTGCAGGACCGGTTCCAGCGCCGAGCGGATGTCACGCCAGAACACCTGCCCCAATCCGGTCAGCAACAGCACCATCGCCAGGATCGCCAACCCCAGGCGCAAGCCGTCGGGCAGCGATGTCTGCGCCGGCATGCGCACCGGTGGTGCCACCGCCGATAGCGCCAGGCGCTGGCTGACATCGATATAATCGGGGTCGTGCTGCCAGGCGAAGGTGAACAGCGCCAGGCGCCATTTTTCGTGCTGGACCTGGCCGGGCTCACCGCGCAGTCGTCCCTGGAAGCCGAGGATCAGGCATTGCAGGTAGACATTGGCCAGGTCCCGGGTGCCGGGCATCTGTTCATCCAGCAGTTTCTTGATGGCGGCAGGCAACCGCTCGCCGGCCTGGCGACTGGAATACATGCGCGATTCAAGGGGGTGTTGCTGCCAGGCCAGTTGCCCGGGCCATGGGCTGAACAGCAAGGTTTCGTCCACCAGCGCCACGAAGGCGTAGACCACAGCCTTGACCTGCTCGGTGGCAGCGTCGCCGACGGTGGCGAACGCCACCCGCCACAAACGCTGGGCGCTGCGCCCGGAAAACTCCACCACGCGGTTGACCAGCGCGGCCGGGTCGCTGTCCTTGGGCAGGTCCTGCCAGTCCTGGGACCATTTAAGCCAGGCCTGACGAAACGCGCTGCTCAGCGGCGCCTCATGCAGACTCCGAACCGCCCCGCCACTTCCGTCAGGCATACGACTCCCCTTTACGATCAGGCACTCTCACCGGCTTGCGCGACGAACAACACCACCTGCCATGGGCCGCTGGCCTGTGCCGACGCCGGCGCGACAATGTGCAACGGCAGCTGGCCGTCGAACCATTGCCCACTGGCGGCCACCACGAACAAGCGGGTGTCGTCGCCCACGCTGTAGGCCACCTGTTCGTTGCGGCTCATGGCCTGATGAGGCAGGCCACTCATGCGTTGCCGGCTCAGCAGCGGGACATGCGGCGCGGAGGCGATGATCGCCCCCCGCAACCACTCGGCGGCGGCCTGCTCGCTGGCGCCGTTGGGCATGCGCAGGCCGATCACCAGGCGCTGGCTCGGTTGATCGTCGGGCAGTTGGATCGAAAACACCGGGTCATTGCGTTCGAAGGCCAGGCTGCGGTAGCCGGCGCGGACCCGCTCCAGGGTGGTTTCCAGCCAGTCGAGCAGCGGCTCGTAACCGCGCTGCAATTCGAGGAAATCCAGCGGGGCGAAGGCCGGGACACCCGCCAGCAGATCGAGTGCCGACCAGCTGCCGGCCAGCCCCAGCAACAAACCGTACAGCGACTGCGGTGTCGCCACTCGGGTGTTCAACGCACCCTCGACTTCCGGCAAACGCGCCCACAGTGCGGTCAGTTGTCGGCGGATCTCCAGCGCATCGTCCTGATTACCGGCCGCTTGAGCCTGGCGCAGCCGACCGGCCAGGAACAGGCACTTTTCCCGGGCCCGTGCGCACAGCCCGGCAACGCGCCGCCCGAGCAACGATTCGGGTAGCAGGACCGGAGTCGGTGGCGTGTAGGGCACCCGCAGAAAGCCACCGCCTTCCTTGCGGATGCGCAACAGCGGCAGGCAGATCGAATCGGCCTTGCTCAGCTGCGTGCACAGCCGTGGGTTGGGGCGCCAGACAGTAATCGATTCCGGAAATTCGCCGCTGGTAAGGTCCGGCAGCGCCTCGCCGACCACCGATTGCAAGCGACCCTTGAGCGGCAGCAGTTGCCCGGCGCGCCACAGCGGGCTGACGGCCAAGTACACGGTCACGGTGGCGTCGTCGGTCTTGTCCACCGCCTCGCTGATGTCCAGCTCCAACGTCGGCCCGATCCCCGCCTGCAAGTTGACCGGCAGGCCATCGGGCAAGGTGCCTTGCAATTGCAACAACCGCACCTGCCCGGCACTCAGCGCCGAAGGGTCGACTTCCAGTTGGCTGACGCCCCAGAACCAGGGGTTGCAGGCCACAGCAAAATGCGCCGCCAGGGCCTCGGCGCGTAGCCCTTGCAATTGAAAATGCTGGGGCAGCAATTGCATGCCCTCGTGCCAGCACACCGCGTCAGGTAACAGACTCATACGACTCCCTTCGACCTTCCAATATCGCCGCGCCAGGGCGGCATGCGGTCACTCAACGCTGGCCTTGCGCTGGTCATCGTTGACCAGGTTCATCTCACGACTGTCGAACTTCAGCCACGCCTCGCGCTGGTCGTCCAGCCGAAGCCGGTGGGCTCCGGGAGTGTTATAGCTGGCGAAGACCAAAAGTCCAGCGGCGCGCCGGCCCTCCAGCGGGAAGGGTTGGCGGTCGATGAACTGCCCCGGGACCAGCTCCAGCCCCCACACCGACAGGAGCTGGCGATAGTCGCGCTGGTACTGTTCACGCCCGGCGAACCATTGGCTGGCGGTAATGCCCGACAGTTGCTTGAGCAGATCAGGGTCGTTCACCGCGATAAAATCCACCGCGATCGGTGTGTCGTCATTGGCACGGGGCGCCACGTCCAGCGTCAGGCTGTCGAGTTCGACGTCAGGGGCGAAAAGCGAGCAACCGCTGAGCGCCAGGCTGAAAAAAAATCCACAAAAAAACCCACGCAAAATGAATCTTCCTTTTCTCAGCGGTCAAAAATTGTTTTCGCTTGCATTTTTATAGACCTGTTCTAGCGTCTTGGGTAGTTCGACCAACACGGTCGAATGGACCAGGTTCGTCAAGGGAATGACAGGTTTTCTGCCCTCCGTTTGCAACCTGCGGATCAGCAAGGGAATGCGATGAGCGGGCCTCCCGATGCATTGCTTCCCATACGCATCGGAGTCGGCCGCCATGGCAGAAAGTACCCAGCACAAGCTCGACAGAATCCGCCCTCCCCGCGTCCAGATCACCTATGACGTGGAAATCGGCAACGCCATCGAGAAAAAAGAACTGCCACTGGTCGTCGGCATTCTGGCCGACCTTTCGGGCAAGCCACTGGAGCCGTTGCCCAAGCTCAACGAGCGGCGCTTCACGGAAATCGACCGGGACAATTTCAACGAGGTACTCGCCTCCATCTCCCCCCGCGCCACGCTCCAGGTGAACAACACCCTCAGCGGCGACGACAGCAAGCTCAACATCGAACTCAAGTTCCGTCACATCGATGACTTCGACCCGGTCAAGGTCGTGGAGCAGATCACTCCGCTGCGTCGGCTGTTCGAAGCACGCCAGCGGCTGCGCGACCTGTTGACCAAGCTCGACGGCAACGACGACCTGGACAAGCTGCTGCGCGACGTGATCGCCAACACCGAAGGCCTGCAAGAAATCAAATCCTCCCGGCCCCAGGACGCATCGCCAGAGCTGCCGACCGTGGCCGCCAACGATGACCCAGCCCCGACCGAACCACAGGCCTGATCGTGCTCATCATTCAAGGGAGATAAAGCCATGCCTGCTTCATCCAGCGCTCAAACCAGCGAGAGCACGACCCAGACCCTGTCCCTGCTGGACAAAATCATCGCCGAAGGCCGCATGGCCCACGACGACAGCCAGCAGGACTACGCCCGCGACATGCTGGCCGAATTCGCCACCCAGGTCCTCGACGAAGGCATGGCCATCGACAAGGACACCGTGGCGATGATCAACGACCGCATCAGCCAGATCGATCAGTTGATCAGCGCCCAGCTCAACGAAGTGCTGCACCACCCCGACCTGCAGAAACTCGAAGCCTCCTGGCGCGGCCTGCACTTGCTGGTGCAGAACACCGAGACCAGCACCCGGCTCAAGTTGCGCTTGCTCAACGTGACGCAGAAAGAGCTGCAGAACGATTTGGAAAAAGCCGTCGAATTCGACCAGAGCGCGCTGTTCAAGAAAATCTACGAAGAAGAATATGGGACCTTCGGCGGGCATCCGTTCAGCCTGCTGGTGGGTGACTACACCTTTGGCCGGCACCCGCAAGACATCGGCCTGCTGGAAAAACTGTCGAATGTCGCGGCTGCCGCCCATGCACCGTTCATTGCCGCCGCCAGCCCACGCCTGTTCGACATGACCAGCTTCACCGAACTGGCAGTGCCGAGGGACTTGTCGAAGATTTTCGAGAGCCAGGAATTGATCAAATGGCGCTCGTTCCGTGAAAGCGAGGACTCGCGCTACGTGTCGCTGGTGCTGCCGCACTTCCTGCTGCGCCTGCCCTATGGTCCGGACACCTTGCCAGTGGAAGGCATCAACTACGTCGAGGACGTCAACGGCACCGACCACAGCAAATACCTGTGGGGCAACGCCGCCTGGGCGCTGTCGCAACGCATCACCGAGGCCTTCGCCAAATACGGCTGGTGCGCGGCGATTCGCGGCGCCGAGGGGGGTGGTGCTGTCCAGGGGCTACCGGCACACACGTTCCGCACCAGCTCCGGCGACCTGTCGCTCAAATGCCCGACCGAGGTGGCGATCACTGACCGGCGCGAGAAAGAGCTCAACGACCTGGGCTTCATTTCCCTGTGCCACAAGAAGAACAGCGACGTGGCGGTGTTCTTCGGCGGCCAGACCACCAACAAGGCCAAGGTCTACAACACCAACGAGGCCAACGCCAACGCGCGGATTTCGGCGATGTTGCCCTATGTGCTGGCGGCCTCGCGCTTCGCCCACTACCTGAAGGTGATCATGCGCGACAAGGTCGGCAGCTTCATGACCCGCGACAACGTGCAGACCTACCTCAACAACTGGATTGCCGACTACGTGCTGATCAACGACAACGCGCCGCAAGAGATCAAGGCGCAGTATCCGTTGCGCGAGGCGCGGGTGGACGTGACCGAAGTCGCCGGCAAGCCCGGGGCGTACAAGGCCACGGTGTTCCTGCGGCCGCACTTCCAGCTCGAGGAACTGACCGCATCGATCCGCCTGGTGGCGACATTGCCGCCACCGGTTGCTGCCTGACGACGCATAGGACCGTGACAGAGAAACCTGTGGCGAGGGAGCTTGCTCCCGCTGGGTTGCGCAGCAGCCTTGGAAAACAGGGCCGCTTCGCGCCCCAGCGGGAGCAAACTCCCCCGCCACAATAAGCTCGCTCGCCACAGGTTCAGTGCTTGTCCTTTACCCATCGGTATCTCTTTTTCAGGAGCTGCACACAATGGATGCAATCATTCTCGACCTCGGCGGCGACATCAAGGGCGACAGCCTGCTGGAGGGCTTCACGGACAAAATCGAGGTCATGTCCTACAGCCACAATGTGGCGATGCAGGTCACCAACGACGTCAGCAACTCGGAGCGCACTTCCGGCCGACCGCACATCGGCGAATTCACCCTGACCAAATTCATCGACAGTTCCACCCCGTCCCTCAATGAATACTGCTGCGCCGGCAAGCCGATCCCGCAAGCGGTGATCACCATCGGCCGCAACGCCGCCGAAGGCAGCGGGCAGATCATGCCGTTCATCGTCTACACCCTCACCAATGTCGTGCTGTCGAACGTCAGCGTCAGCGGCGGTACCGGTGGCAAGCCGGTGGAAACCCTGTCGCTGAACTTCACCAAGATCAAGTGGGAGCTCACCGCCCAGAAAGACGACGGCACCAAGGAAGGCACCGCCGGCACGACCTGGGACCTGGCGGCCAACAAAATGACCAAGTGACGGAGCGCACCCATGGCAGGCTTCGGCCTTCGTCCGCCGCTGTTCGAACGCCTGGCCGGCACGGCGGACGATGCCGGCCGGGTGTTCGACCGGCAGGCGTTGCAGGATTCGGTTCACGCCGAACTGCTGCGCCTGTTCAACACACGGCGCGGGCCGAAAGCGCTCACCGAACCGCCGAGCATCCTGGACTATGGCATCGCCGACTGGACCGCACTTCAACAACAGCGCAGCGATGACCGACGCCAGCTGACCCGGGAAATCCGCCAGGCCATCAGCCAATTCGAGCCACGCCTGCGCCTGGGCGAGGTGGAGGTCTGTCCGGTACCGGGCCATCCGCAGCAGCTGTGCATACGATTGTCGGGCGAGCTGCGCGGCGACTCGCATCCATGGCCCGTGGCCTTTGTCATCGAGCACGCCGGCGACGGCGTCGAGGTACGCCATGAGCGACTCGATTGACCCGCAACTGCTGGACTACTACCAGCGTGAACTGACCTGGTTGCGGCACGCCGGGAGCCTGTTCGCCGAACGCTACCCCAAGGTTGCCCGGCGTCTGGAATTGTCGCCCGGCGAATGCCCCGACCCGCACGTCGAACGCCTGCTCGAAGGATTCGCCCTGCTGGCCGCCCGCCTGCAGCGCCGGCTCGATGACGACTACGCCGAGTTCAGCGACGCCCTGCTCGAACAGCTCTACCCGCTGGCCATGCGCCCGTTGCCGTCGTGCGCCATCGTCCAGTTCGAACCCGACCCCAGCAAAGGCAACCTTGACCAGGGCTATCCGCTGCCCCGGGACACGCCGTTGTTCGTCACCACCGACAAGGGCCAGAGCATTCACTTTCGCACCACCGCCGCGGTGCAGCTGTGGCCGCTGGAAGTCTGCGAAGCGTTGCTGCTGGGCGGCGACGAAGCCCAGGCATTGACCGGAGTAGTCCAGGCGCGCTCGGCCTTGCGCCTGCATCTGCGGTGCCTGGGGGACAGCCAATGGTCGACGCTGGGGATCGAGCAGTTGCGAATACACCTGGCCGCCTCGCCGATGATCAACGCCTGGCTCTACGACCTGCTCGGCGCCCACGCCGTCAAAGTCCTCGCCGGCCCGCCGGGCAGTGTGCCGGAGCCGCTGGCAGGCTTGCCGGGCATCGTCGGCTTTGCCGGCGACCAGGCGTTGCTGCCCGACGAAGATGGCGTGCACCCAGGCATGCGGCTGCTGGCCGAGTACCTGGCCTTTCCCGACAAGTTCGGCTTCTTCGACCTGCCGCTGGCCGGGGCGGTCAGCGACAGCCCGTCGTTGTATCTGTACATCGTCTTCGACCGGGCGCCTGCCAGCCGTTTGCCGCTGCAAGCCAGTGACATCGCCCTGGGCTGCGCGCCGGTGATCAACCTGTTTCCCCGGACCTCCGAACCGCTGCGACCGGACGGCACCCGCAGCGAATATCGCCTGGTGGCTGACAGTCATCGGGAAAACAGCGTCGAGATCCACAGCATCCGTGGCATGCGCGCCACTTCCAGCGAGGGCGTGCGCAACGTGCCGGCCTACTATGGCAGCCAGCACGGCGGCGCTTCGTCCTGCTACTGGCACGCCCGACGGGTCAGCGGCATGAGCCCGAACCGGCTGGGCACCGACCTGATGGTCAGCCTGGTGGACACCGGGTTCGACCCGTTGGCCGAGACCCGCGACTACAGCCTCACCGCCGAACTGCTGTGCACCAACCGCCACCTGGCCCAGAGCCTGCCGGCGGGTACGCCGCTGGGTTTCGAGCGTCCGGGACCGGTGGCCTGGGCGCGCCTGCGCAACCCGCCGAGCCCGCAAAGCCTGCCGCGCCTGGACGGTGAGTCGCGCTGGCGACTGGTGTCGCAGTTGACCCTCAACCACCTGTCACTGGTCGAAGGCCCCCAGGCACTGGATGCGTTGCGCGAGATCCTGGAGCTGCACAACCTGCGGGACGAGGCCAGCGCCCGGCGGCAGATCGAAGGGGTATTCGGGCTGGGTTGCGAGCGGGTCATCGCTCACGTCGGTGAAGACGCCTGGCGGGGCTGGCGCAATGGCCTGGAGGTGCGCCTGCAACTGGATCCGCAACACTTCGTCGGCAGCAGCGCCGTGCTGTTCTCCGGGGTGTTGGCGCAGTTCTTCTCGCTGTATGCCACCGCCAATCGTTTCGTGCGCACCGTGCTGGTCCAGTCCGACAGGGAGGTGAAGACATGGCAACCCCAAGCCGGCAAACCCCTGACGCTCTGAACCTGAGTCAGCGCCTGCGCCGCGATCCGCAACGTTTCGAATGGCTCCAGGCGTTGTTGTTGCTGGAGCGCGAGCAGCCCCAGGCCGAGCCGCTGGGCAGCGGCACCGCGCCCCACGCCGAGGCTTTGCGCCTGCGCGGGCCGTTGACGCCGTTGTTCGCCGCCAGCGAAATCGAAAGCCTGAATCAGGAAGCCGACGCACCACCGGTGCTCACCACGCCCATCTTCGGCCTCGGCGGCCCGGACGGTCCGTTGCCCTACGCCTATCAGGAATGGCTGCAACAACGGGCGCGGGCTCGCGATCATGCCCCGGCAGAATTTCTCGACCTGTTTCAACATCGCCTGCTGAGCCTGCTTTACAAGGTGATGCGCAAGCATCGCATCGCCCTCGGTTTCACCACCCCCGGCGCCTCGGCCGTACAAGCGCAACTGCGCGCCTTGACCGGCCTGCTACCCAAGGCCTTACAGGAACGCCAGGCCGCGCCCGACTCCGCCGTGCTCGCGTGCAGCGCGCTGTACGCCGATGGGCGTCGCTCCCTGGCCGGGTTCGCGGCGATTGTCCGCGAACAGTTCAGCTTGCCCGTGGAGCTGACCGCCTACGAAGGCGGCTGGCGCGAAATACCGCCGGCCAGCCGCAGCCGTCTGCAAGCGGGCGGCCGCAACCTGTGCCTGGGTCGCAGCGCAGTGGCCGGTATCCGGGTCTGGGATGAACATGCCGGCGTGCGCTTGACCCTCGGCCCGCTGAGCGCCGCCCAGGCCAATGCACTGCTGCCCAACGGCGAGACCCACCCGCTGCTCGCCAGCCTCTATGCGTTGTATTTCGGCCCGGACCTCGATTGCACCCTGGTGCTGTTGATCCGTGGCGCCGGTCCGTTGCAGCTGGGCCACCAGGCTCCACCGCGCTTGAACTGGAACGGTGGCCTGCAGCGCCAATCGACCCTTGCCGTGCAACGGATCGAAACCCGCCTTCGTCAGCCGGAGATCGCTTGAAATGGAACTGGCCAGCCTGATCGGACGCCTCAACCCGGACAACCGCCGAGCCCTGGAACGGGCGGCGCAACGCTGCATGCAGCGCAGCCACCATTACGTGGAAATCGAACATTTGTTGTTGGAACTGCTGGACATCGAAGGCGGTGATTTCGCTTGCCTGCTGCCGCGCTTCGGGCTGGAGCGTGACGCGGTGGCCGCGGAAATCAACAAGGCCCTGGAGCTGTTCAAATCCGGCAGCACTCGCACACCTGCGCTGTCGGCGCAGACGATTGGCCTGCTGGAAGACGCCGTGGTCCAGGCCAGCGTGCTGGGCCAGGACAGCATCCGCTCCGGCTTGCTGTTGCTGGCGCTGCTGGACCGCGACGAGCGTCGTAGCCTGTTGCTCAACAGCGCTTCGTCGCTGCTGCGCATCCCGCGCGACGCGTTGCGCACGCACCTGCTGGAATGGACCGAAAGCTCTCGCGAGCATGTCGGTGGCGTGCGGCCGGCCAAAGCGGTTGAAGCCGCGCAGCCACAGGACCCGGTCCTCGACCAGTACACCCAGGACCTGACCGCCGACGCCCGGGACGGGCGCATCGACCCGATCGTCGGGCGTGACGGGGAGATTCGCCAGTGCATCGATATTCTGCTCAGGCGCCGGCAGAACAACCCGATCCTGGTGGGCGCGCCGGGGGTCGGCAAGACTGCGGTGGTGGAAGGCCTGGCCCTGCGCATCGCCGCCGGAGACGTGCCGCCGTCGTTGCAGGAGGTCACGCTGCGGGTGCTCGATCTGGGCCTGTTGCAGGCCGGTGCCGGGGTCAAGGGTGAGTTCGAACAACGCCTCAAGGGCGTGATCGATGCGGTGCGCAGCGCCGAAAAACCGATCATCCTGTTCATCGACGAAGCCCACACGCTGATCGGCGCCGGTGGCGCAGAGGGCGGCAGCGACGCCGCCAACCTGCTCAAGCCGGCCCTGGCCCGGGGCGAACTGCGCACCCTGGCCGCTACCACCTGGCTGGAGTACAAGAAATACTTCGAGAAGGACCCGGCCCTGGCCCGACGCTTCCAACTGGTGCAGGTTGAAGAGCCGGACGAACTCACCGCCGTGGAAATGCTCCGCGGCGTCGCTACCAAACTGGAGCTGCACCATGGCGTGCAGGTGCTGGACGCGGCGATCCACGAAGCGGTGAAGCTGTCTCACCGCTACATTTCCGGACGGCAGCTACCGGATAAAGCCATCAGCGTGCTCGACACCGCCTGCGCCCGTGTCGCCCTCGGCCAGCATGACGTGCCGCCGCCCCTGGAGAGCCTGCGCCACCGCCAGAACAGCCTCAAGGATGAAGTCGAACGCCTGCGCCGGGAACAGGCCACCGGGCTCGATCACCGCGAACGCATTACCCAGCTGGAAGCCGAGTCGAGCAGCAACGTCCAGGCCATCCGCGAGCTGGAAACCCGTTGGGGCGAAGAGCGCGAGGCCGTGCGTGAACTGCTCGATGCCCGCCGTGAATTGCTGACCTTAAGCGAACGCGCCGACGGCGAAAAAGCCGACACCGACATCGATAACCGCATCGATCACCTGGCCGCCGAACTGCTGCGCCTGGAGGCCGGCCTCGACGCCATTCGCCAGGACGATCCGCTGGTGCCCGAGCAGGTGGACAGCAAGACCGTCGCTGCCGTGATCGCTGGCTGGACCGGTATTCCCGTCGGCAAGATGCTCGCCGACGAAGCCCACGCCGTGCGTACCCTCGGCCAACGCATGGGCCAGCGAGTGATGGGCCAGGACAGCGCGCTGAACACCATCGCCCAGCGCTTGCAAGCCTACCGCGCCGGCCTGACCGATCCGCAGAAACCGGTCGGGGTGTTCCTGCTGGTCGGCCCCACCGGCGTGGGCAAGACCGAAACCGCCTACGCCCTGGCCGATGCCTTGTACGGCGGCGAGCGCAACCTGATCAGCATCAACCTTTCGGAATACCAAGAAGCCCACACCGTCAGCCAGCTCAAGGGCGCCCCGCCCGGCTACGTCGGCTACGGCAGCGGCGGTGTGCTCACCGAAGCGGTGCGGCGCAAACCCTATTCGGTGGTGCTGCTGGATGAAATCGAAAAGGCCCACCCGGATGTGCTCGAAGCCTTCTACAACGTTTTCGACAAAGGCCTGATGGAAGACGGCACCGGGCTGGTGGTGGATTTCAAGAACACCGTGATGCTTGCCACCAGCAACGTCGGCGCCGAACTGCTGCTCGACACCCCCGCCGCGCAGCTGGGCACCGACGCCTTCAACGAAACCTTGCACAAGGTCCTGCTGCAAGCGTTTCGCCCGGCGTTCCTGGCGCGCATGACGGTGGTGGCGTACCGGCCGCTGGATGAGGCAACGCTGGAGGGGATCGTGCTGGCGAAACTGGAAAAACTGCGTGGGCGCTACAAGGCCGCGACCGGCAAACAGTTCGAGTTCGATGCCGGGATCGTCAAGGCGGTCCTGGCCAAGTGCAGCGCAGCCGGAGCGCGGGATATCGAGAATGTGCTGATGACGCAAGTGACGGGCAAGTTGGCACAGTGGGTCCTGGAATGAACGCGAGGCCGATGCGGCACGGGGAGATTGTCTGATGAGAATTGGCAGTTTCAATGTCGAGAAAAACGGCAAGTCCTCCACGCTGGAAAAACAGACGCAGGTGGACATCTTTCTCTACAACTGCTGCTCCAGCAATTACTGGGATGCGGACATCGTTTTCCTGTGTGAAATACATTCGGCGCAAATCGATAATTACCGCTCCAACCTAGCTGCCATCTACAAAAACTACAGCGTCTACTCCTTCACCGGCGGCCACTCCAATGCCTACATTGTCCTGGTCAAGAGCTTCGAGAAACTGCAAGTGGTCAGCCAGGGCAGCCTCTTCACCTTGAACAGGGATTTGATCGCCATCGAAGCCCAAAGCGTGAACGGCTACACCGGCTATGTATTCCTCGCCCATTTCAAGTCGGGACAGAACGGTGTGACCAAAAGCCAACTCATATCCTGTACGTCCCTGGGCGGTAAGTGGGTCGCGACCGGCGATCTGAACCTCGATTACCAGAAGGTCGGAGAACTCGATACCCCCGGCCTGGCCTATGAATGCTGGGGCGGCCAACAGACCCAAAGCAAGGGCGGCATTCTCGACTGGGTGTTGGCGTCAGTGGATGTCACCGTCACGCCGGTCGACATCACCGGGCTTGCCCATGTGTTCGATATGTCCGGCCCCGATCACCGCCCGATCCTGTTCGACGTCAAAGGCTGACCGCATGCCCCGCTCCACCGACAGCAACACCACCCTCTCCCTCACCGCCGCTACGCTGGCGGCGCTGTACCCGGATTCGCTGTCCGGCGAAGAGCGCCTCAACGCATTGGGCTCGCACATCCTCAACGGCATCAACGATGGTGCTTCGCTGACCCTCACCACGGCCGTCGCCAGCCATGTCACCACCACCCTGCACAACGACGCACTGTTGCGCCCGATGGATTGGCTGGTCGCCGAGATCCGCCAGCTTCCCGCCGACGCCACCGCCGAGCGCTACCAGCTGCTGCTCCGGCCCTGGCTCTGGTGGCTGAGCCTGGCGAGCAACAACCGGGTGTTCCAGAACCTCACCACCTCGGACATCGTCACGACGATCTTCAAGGCCCACGGCTTTACCGATTTCCAGCTCAAGCTCAGCGGCAGCTACACGCCACGGGAATATTGCGTGCAGTACGCCGAGACCGACCTGGCATTCGTCTCACGGCTGATGGAAGAAGACGCAATCTTCTGGTTTTTTGCCCACGAGGAAGGCAAGCACACCCTGGTCCTGGCCGACAGCAACGATGCCTTCATGCCTATCCCCAATGGGCCGACGGTGAATTATCTGGGACAGAAACCGGGCGAACGTGAACTGCACGGCATCCGCTCGGGACAGGTGTGCCTGCAAGCGGTGGCCGGGGTCTACCAGGCGACGGATTACGAATTCACCACGCCGACCACCTCGCTGTTCAGCCAGGCTGAGGCCGTGGCCGGACCCGCCTCGATGTACGAGCACCCCGGCGGCTATACGGCCAAGGCCCAGGGCGACTTGTTGACCAAACAACGGGTGGACGGCCTGCGCAGCCAGGAGAAACGCTTTGTCGGTGAAAGCGATTGCCGTTGGTTGGTGCCTGGGTACTGGTTCACCCTCGCCGGTCATGAAGACACGACGCTGAATATCGACTGGGTGGTGGTTTCGGTCAGCCACGAAGCCAGCCACGATGGCTATCGCAACCGCTTCGAAGCGATCCCCAAGGCCACGACCTACAGGCCGGCCCGGATCACGCCAAAGCCGCGCATGCACACCCAGACGGCATTGGTGGTGGGCAAGGCCGGCGAGGAAATCTGGACCGACGAATATGGGCGGATCAAGTTGCAGTTTCCCTGGGATCGTACCGGCAAGAACGACGAAACCTCGTCCTGCTGGGTGCGGGTGGTCCTGCCTTGGAGCGGCAAGGGCTTTGGCATGCAATTCGTGCCGCGCATTGGTCAGGAAGTCATCGTCACCTTCATCGATGGTGACCCGGACCGTCCGCTGGTGACCGGCTGCGTCTACAACGGCGACAACGCCCTGCCCTATGCGCTGCCGGCGAACCAGACCCAGTCCGGGATCAAGACCAACTCGTCCAAGGGCGGCGGCGGTTTCAACGAGTTGCGCTTCGAGGACAAGAAGGATGCCGAGGAAGTGTTTCTCCAGGCCCAGAAAGACTTCAACATCAACGTGCTCAACGACACCACCGCCACCGTCGGCCACGACGAAACCCTCACCGTGCAGAACGCCCGCACGCGCACGGTCAAGGATGGCGACGAAACCGTCATCCTGGAGAAAGGCAAGCGCAGCGTGACGATCCAGACCGGCAGCGACAGCCTCGATGTGAAAGACACCCGCACCGTCACCGTGGGTTCGGACCAGAACCACAGCACCGGCGGCAACTACACCAGCAAGGTCAGTGGCAATTATGAACTCACGGTGGACGGCAACCTGACGATCAAGGTCAGCGGCACCCTGACCCTGCAAAGCGGCGGCAGTTTCGCGATCAAGAGCGGCGCGGACCTGGCAGCCCAGGCCAGCACGTCCATCAGCCAGAAGGCCGGCACGGCCTTGAGCAACCAGGCCGGTACCTCACTGGAAAACAAGGCCGGCACCACCTTGACCAACGACGCCGGCATCAGCCTGGTGAACAAGGCCGCCGCCGAACAGACCGTGGACGGCGGCGGCATGCTGACGATCAAGGGCGGCCTGGTGAAGGTCAACTGACGGGAGCGCACGATGGCGTCGAAAAAACTCGAGGTGGAACGGGGCGACAGTCAACTCGATGGGCAGTTGCTGGACGGTCGCCTCGACGGCCCTTTGAAAATAGCGGAAGCCGGGCGCACGCAAGCGAAACTCAACTACCAGCACGGCGAGCTACAAGGCAGCAGCACCTTGTATCACCCGAACGGGAAGGTCTCGGCGGTCTTGCCATTTGTGAACGGCAAGCTGCACGGTATGGCGAGTTTCTATGCCGCCGAAGGCGGGTTGCAGCGCCAGGCCAGCTACCGCGCCGGGCTGCTGCACGGCGAGGCGAACAATTACTTTCCCGATGGACAACTGGCCGAAGCCGAGTTCTACCGCGACGGCGTGCGCGACGGCCACTACCGCCGCCTGCACCCCAACGGCAAGCCCGCCGTTGAGGCTCGCTACCTCAACGGTCAGCTACTGGAACCGGCCCACACCTACGCCGAAGACGGCCGGCCACTGGATGCCGACGGCAAACCGATCTCCCGAGTGCGCTGGTGGTTCCGGCGCTGGAACGACCCGGCGCAGGCCTGAGTGCACCGGGGATCGGTCTTCTTACCGCAGATCCCCTGTGGGAGCGAGCTTGCTCGCGATGGCGGTGGGTCAGTCGATATCGCTGTGGCAGATACATCGCTATCGCGAGCAAGCTCGCTCCCACAGGGGATGCGCATGGATCAGATTTTTTCCCACCACATTTGAGCTACATGATGGCCGCCGGCTTTCCTTCAGGGAATCAACATCTGCACCTGCCCCGGCACCACGATCTTGATCACCCCGGCCCAGGTGCACATCAAGGTGCTGTTGGCGTCGATGGCCGGCATGTTGCCTAGCAGCAAGGTCGGGGCGCCGCCGGGGATCCACGGGGTGGCGGTGGCCGGGATGCAGGGCATGGGGGTCAGCACACCCAGGGCCGCCGCGGTGGCCGCGGCCACGGTCGGGTTGGCCAGGCTCGTGCACATACCAAACGTAGTGACGTTCACCAGCGGAATGTGATCCATGATGTTCGCCGCCGGCATTCCACCTGTCAGCATTCGATTGACCGGCAATACATTGAGCACCGCCGGGGCCGCGCCGAAGCTGCATTGCAAGGTCGCGGTGGCACAGACTTGCGGGCATCCCATCGTGGTAACTCCTCCTTCAAGAGCGACCCCGAAACCATAGCTCACCCGAGCACATCAAGCCCGCTGATCATCCGGCAACACGCTAACCTATAAGACCCTGGCGTACTTGTGACGCCTCCCACGCGCCATTAGATTAGCCAATGATCGATGGCCTCCAAAATAAGCAGAAGGGATAAGCATGGCGTTTACTGATCAGTCCACCCGCGTGCGCGACGGTGAAGAACTCGATGCCAACCTGATCGACCCGTACCTCAAGGCCCACATTCCAGGCCTGACCGGGCTGCCGCGGATCAGCCAGTTTCCCGGTGGTGCATCGAACCTGACCTACCTGCTGGAATACCCCGGGCAGGAGTTTGTCCTGCGCCGCCCGCCGTTCGGCCACAAGGCCAAGTCCGCCCACGACATGGGCCGTGAGTTCCGCATCCTCAATCAACTGCGCGACGGCTTCCCGTACTGCCCGAAAGCCTATGTGCACTGCACCGACGAATCGGTGATAGGCGCCGAGTTTTATGTGATGGAGCGAGTCAAGGGCATCATCCTGCGCTCCGACCTGCCGCCGGAACTGGGTTTCGACGCGGCCCGCACCGAAGCGCTTTGCAAGAGTTTCATCGACCGGCTCGTCGAGTTGCATCGGGTCGACTACAACGCCTGCGGCCTGGCCGACCTGGGCAAGCCCGAAGGCTACGTGACCCGGCAGATCCGGGGCTGGAGCGAGCGCTACGAAAAAGCCCTGACCCCCGACGCGCCGAAATGGGAGGCAGTCAAGGCCTGGCTCAACGACAAGATGCCGGCCGACCACCCGACCTCGAGCATCGTCCACAACGACTATCGCTTCGACAACGTGATCCTCGACCCGCAAAACCCGATGCAGATCATCGGCGTGCTGGATTGGGAGCTGACCACCCTGGGCGATCCGTTGATGGACCTGGGCAACAGCCTCGCCTACTGGATCGAGGCCGACGACCCGGCACCGGTGCAATTGATGCGCCGCCAGCCCAGCCATGCGCCAGGCATGCTGACCCGCCGCGAGTTCGTCGACTACTACGCCGAGCGCGCCGGGATCCGCATCGACAATTTCGATTTCTACTACACCTACGGCCTGTTCCGCCTGGCCGGTATCGTCCAGCAGATCTACTACCGCTTCTTCCACGGCCAGACCCAGGACAAACGCTTCGCGCAGTTCGTTCAGATGAACACACTGCTGGAGCAGATGAGCTTGCAGGTCATCGGCAAATCCACGCTTTAAGCGCACCCAGAACAAGGAAACAGCATGTCCAAGACTCAGTTGTTCGACCTCGACGGTAAGATCGCTTTCGTGTCCGGTGCCAGCCGCGGCATCGGCGAAGCCATCGCCAAGCTGCTGGCCCAGCAAGGCGCCCATGTGATCGTTTCCAGCCGCAAGCTCGACGGTTGCCAGCATGTGGCCGACGCCATCATCGCCGCTGGCGGCAAAGCCACCGCCATCGCCTGCCATATCGGTGAAATGGAGCAGATCAGCCAGGTATTCGCCGGCATCCGCGAGCAGTTCGGACGCCTGGACATCCTGGTGAACAACGCCGCCACCAACCCGCAATTCTGCAACGTGCTGGACACCGACCTGGGCGCCTTTCAGAAAACCGTCGACGTGAACATCCGCGGCTATTTCTTCATGTCGGTGGAAGCCGGCAAGCTGATGCGCGAAAACGGCGGTGGCAGCATCATCAATGTGGCGTCGATCAACGGCATCTCGCCGGGGATTTTCCAGGGCATCTACTCGGTGACCAAGGCCGCGGTGATCAACATGACCAAGGTCTTCGCCAAGGAGTGCGCACAGTTCGGTATTCGCTGCAATGCCCTGCTGCCGGGCCTGACCGACACCAAGTTCGCCTCGGCACTGGTCAAGAACGACGCCATTCTGAAAACCGCACTGGCTCAGATCCCGCTCAAACGCGTGGCCGACCCGAGCGAAATGGCCGGCGCAGTGCTGTACCTGGCCAGCGATGCGTCGAGCTATACCACGGGTGTGGCGTTGAACGTCGACGGCGGGTTTCTCTCCTGACAACGAGCGCCATTGAGGCTTTTGAGAAACCTGTGGGAGCGAGCTTGCTCGCGATGGCGTTGTATCAGTCACACCAGTGCTGCTGACCCACCGCTATCGCGAGCAAGCTCGCTCCCACAAGGGATCCACCGCGATCGAGGAAATGAATATTTATTCCAATATTTGCAATTAGAGAATATTTATTCCATAAAGAGCCCTCCTGAAAATAATTATTCAAAGGGCTCTTCTCATGCATGATCTCGGCATCGGTCTGATTGGCACCGGCTTCATGGGCCGTGCCCATGCCTTGGCATTCAACAATGCCAAAACGGTGTTCGATCTTCCCCTGAACCTCACACTGGCAGCACTGGTCGACGCCGATCCGCAGCGTGCCCGGCAATGTGCCCAGAGCTGGGGCTTCGAGACGGCTCACAGCGACTGGCAACAACTGATCGACGACCCGAAGGTCAATCTGATCGCCATCACCACACCCAACCACCTGCATTTCCCAATGGCCATGGCGGCGTTGGCGGCGGGCAAGCCGGTCTATTGCGAAAAGCCACTGGCGGTGTCCCTCGAACAAGCCGACCAGATGCGCCAGGCGGCCATGGCAGCTGGCGTGGTCACACGAGTCGGCTACAACTACCAGCACAACCCGATGATCCAGCTGGCGCGAGAGCTGATCCAACGCGGGGAGCTGGGACAAATCATCAGTTTCCAGGGCGAGTTCAGTGAGGACTTCATGGCCGATCCGGAATCGCCATGGTCATGGCGCTGCGAGGCGGCCCACGCCGGTGGTACCTTGGCCGACCTGGGCAGCCACTTGCTGGCGATGGCCCGTCATCTCGTGGGCGACATCGAGGCGGTGTGCGCCGACAGCCAGACCGTGCACACTCAGCGCCCAGCCAGCATCGGCAATCCCGAAAAACGCACCATCGCAGTGGATGACCAGATTCACGCCCTGCTGCGTTTCACCAATGGCGCCCGTGGCACGGTGAGCAGCAGCTGGCTCAAGCACGGCTACAAAAACCACCTGAGCTTCGAGATCAGCGGCACCCTGGGCACATTGGCGTTCGATCAGGAACGACTCAATGAACTGCGCCTGTGCCGCGCAGGCCAGCCCGGCTTCCAACGCCTGCTGGCCGGCCCGGACCTGCCGGGCTACGCCGCGTTCAGCCCGGCGGCGGGTCATCAACTGGGGTACAACGAATTGAAAACCCTGGAAGTCCAGGAGCTGCTCATGGCCCTCGCCGGCCTGGGTGGCAGCGGGACTGATTTTGAAGAGGCCTGGGAAGTGGAACGGCTGGCGAGCGCGATTCGAATGGCGGCGCGGGAACAGCGTTGGGTGAAAATCAGTGAGCTATAGCCTCGCACTTAAGTGAACACCCGTGGCTAGGGAGCTTGGTCGGAAAACGGGCATCTTACGCACAGGTTTCGCACGGGCTGACAGCCAACGGGCGCTGACTGGTTGACGCACACCGTTCTTGTGGCGAGGGAGCTTGCTCCCGCCGGGCTACGCAGTAGCCCCAGAACCATCCACCCTGGCGTGTCAGGTTGATCGCATTCAGCCCGTTGGGTCGCTGCGCGCCCCAACGGGAGCAAGCTCCCTCGCCACGAGGAAACGCGTTCAGCCGTAAGTTTGATTTTGTAGTTCGGCCAACCGCCCCGCCAACGCCTTAGCCTGACTCGCCACATCAGTCACAGCCGTACTTTCCCACCACATCCCCCGCAACGGCGCTCCCATGGCGAACAGGCGTTCGGCGGGTTCGCCGCGGGCGTTGAGGACCGCGCCGTCGGCACGGGCGGCGATGCCCAGGGCCAGCGGGCCGGGCTGGATCAAGCCACGAACCAGCAGTTGCTGCGGCAACGGTCGGGCAACCCGGCGCCAGTCATATTCGATGCCACTGGAGTTGATCAACGCAGCGCCGTGCACCACCGTCGCCTCAGCCTCGCCCCGCCGGCGGATGCGAATCCCCAGCGTTCCTTCGGAACACGCCACCAACCCTTCGAACGATGCTGCCTGGATCCGCAACCGCCCTTGCTGGTGCAAACGCGCCACCAGTTCAGCACTCAACGGCGGCGAACGATGGTGATGGCTTTCCCACCACGGGCGGATATGCCGGACGAATTGCCGACGCTGCACATCGCTGGCTTGGCTCCACAGGCGGCCAATATGCGCACGCACGGTGTCCAGCGGCGCCTGCCAATCGATGCCTTGGGCCTGGGCCTGACGGCATTGCTCGCGCAGGGCGCGCATCAACTGGCGCGGGGAACGCAAGCTGTGGTCTTCGGCAAGAAAATCCGCCCAAGCTGGCGGCTGACGGCGCACATGCGGCAACAGCCCATGACGGGAAAACACTTCAATGGGCCCACGGTGCCCGGCCTGTTCCAGGGACACGACGGCATCGACCATGGTCAGCCCCGAGCCGATGATCAGCACCGTGGACTGCGGATCGAGCTGGCGCATCGCAGCCACGTCCCACGGATCCAGGGCCGCGGCGTTCAAGCCGCTGGACTCGGTTTGCGGCGTCCGTGCCGCCGGGAACATGCCCGTCGCCAACACGGCGAAACGCCCGCGCAAGGCCTGGCCGTCATCCAGGGTCAGCAACACCGCACCCTCGACGAATTGCAGATCCACCACCTCCCCGCGCACGTGCTCGGCCACGGAGCCGTGCTGTGCGCCGACCGCCCGGGCCTCGTCCAGGCGTTGTTGCACATACAGGCCAAATATTCCCCGCGGTGGAAACAGCTCGCTGACCGGCACATGCTGCTGGTCCGATTCAGGCCAGCCGCCGGCCTCTATGAATCCGGTGAGCCATTGGGTCAGGTCGTCGGCGTTGTCCGGGTCGACACTCATCCGCGCCGCGTTGCCGTTCAAGGTGTGGCCCAACTCCACGGCACTGTAGGCCTCGCCCCGGCCCAGTTCAGCGCGCGGCTCGACGATCAGCACCTGACGCCGGCCGGGCAAACGCAGCAACTGTGCCGCCAGCATGGCGCCACTCAGGCCGCCGCCGACAATCAGGATATCGGCTTCGCGGGCCGGGCCGCCCTCGTGTTGATCCAGCGCTGTGTCCATACCGCTCTCCAGGGAATCAGATCACCACATTACGGACGAATCTCGCCGCCACCGGACCATCGTTACGATAGGCATGGGGCTGGTTGCTGGCGAACATGAAAAACTCACCGGCAGCGACCCGTCGCTCTTCGCTGCCCAACAATAACGTCAGGCATCCCTCAAAGACGTAGAGCTGTTCGCTCCAGCCCTCGGCGTCGGGTTCCGAATGGTAATGCTCGCCGGGCTCCAGGCGCCATTCCCAAAGCTCGACTTCGCGACTGGCCATGGCTTTTGCCAGCAACACCGCTTTACTGCCCGGGATCGCACCGGCCCAGGCCAGCTCGTTGATGCGACTCGGGTCGCGGGCATCGGGCGCCTGGATCAAGTCACTGAACGCGACGTCCAAGGCTTCGGCGACCCGGTCGAGGGTGGTCAGGCTGACGTTTTTTTCCCCTGCCTCAATGGCCACCAGCATCCGCCGGCTGACCCCGGAGCGTTCCGCCAGTGCCGTCTGGCTGAGCTGCGCGGCGTGCCGCAAACGGCGGACGTTCTGGCTGACGTGTTGCAGGACAGACGCCCGCTGGCCGATATCTTTGTGCACTATATTGCTCACATGCTAGGGCTGCGCATTATACTGCCCAACTTCGGACGCATTGTGCGTCCGCCTCAAGTGGCGCGCAAGGTCATGGCTACAGTGAACTCCCCCCAGGCTTCGTCCCGTTTTGCAAAACTCAGCAGGGCCGAATGCGTGCTCGTGCTGATTACCATGATCTGGGGCGGGACCTTCCTGCTGGTGCAGCACGCCATGACTGTCAGCGGACCGATGTTTTTCGTTGGCCTGCGATTCGCCGCCGCAGCGGGGTTCGTGGCGCTGTTCTCCTGGCGGCACCTGCGCGACCTGACCCTGTTCGAACTCAAGGCCGGTATGTTCATAGGCGTGGCGATCATGCTCGGCTATGGCTTGCAGACGGTCGGCCTGCAAACCATTCCCAGCAGCCAGTCGGCGTTCATCACCGCGCTTTACGTGCCCTTCGTGCCGTTATTGCAATGGCTGGTACTGGGCCGCCGGCCGGGGTTGATGCCGAGCATCGGCATCATGCTGGCCTTCACTGGACTGATGCTGGTCTCGGGGCCGGCAGGCGCTTCGCTGAATTTCAGCGCCGGCGAGATCGCCACGCTGATCAGCGCCATTGCGATTGCCGCCGAGATCATCCTGATCAGCGCTTATGCCGGCCAGGTCGATGTGCGCCGGGTCACCGTGGTGCAACTGGCAAGCACCGCCGTCCTGGCATTTCTGATGGTGGTGCCGACCCAGGAAACCCTCCCGGATTTTTCCTGGCTGCTGCTCGCCAGTGCCGTGGGCCTGGGCGCCGCCAGCGCAGCCATTCAGGTGGCAATGAACTGGGCACAGAAAAGCGTCTCGCCCACCCGCGCCACGCTGATCTATGCCGGTGAACCGGTGTGGGCCGGCATTGCCGGGCGGCTGGCGGGCGAGCGCTTGCCGGCGATTGCCTTGTTCGGCGCGGTATTGATCGTGGCGGCGGTGATTGTCAGTGAATTGAAGATCCGGAACAAAGAGGCAGTCCATGCCAACGTGGAGCTGGAACGTGAGGGCTGAAAACCGGCGAAGTCGGAAAACTCCACCTATCTTGTAGGATTCTGCGACACCCTCGCGGTTGGTGATCCGGGATGCGCCACGTATGATCCCTCATAACCTTCCGCCGAATAGAAGCCTATGTCACTGATAGTTCTATTGCTTTTACCCTTCATCGGCAGCTGTGTCGCGGCGCTGCTGCCGCATAACGCCCGAAACGCCGAATCCTTGCTAGCGGGCCTTGTCGCCCTGGTCGGTGTTGTTCAGGTGGCCTTGTGGTACCCACAGATCGCCGACGGCGGGGTGATCCGCGAAGAGTATTTCTGGCTCCCAAGCCTGGGTCTCAATTTCGTGCTGCGCCTGGACGGCTTCGCCTGGCTGTTTTCCTTGCTGGTGCTGGGCATCGGTACGCTGGTGTCGTTGTATGCGCGCTACTACATGTCGCCGGACGATCCGGTGCCGCGTTTCTTTGCGTTTTTCCTGGCATTCATGGGTGCCATGCTCGGATTGGTGATTTCCGGCAACCTGATTCAGATGGTGTTTTTCTGGGAGCTGACCAGCCTGTTCTCGTTCTTGCTGATCGGTTACTGGCACCACCGTGCCGACGCCCGACGCGGCGCGTACATGGCGCTGATGGTGACCGGTGCCGGCGGCCTTTGCCTGTTGGCGGGGGTGATGCTGCTCGGCCATGTGGTGGGCAGTTATGACCTGGACCAGGTCCTGGCCGCCGGGGACCTGATCCGTGCCCATGCCCTCTACCCTGTCCTGCTGTCACTGGTCCTGATCGGCGCGCTGAGCAAAAGCGCGCAATTTCCTTTCCACTTCTGGCTGCCCCACGCCATGGCCGCGCCGACGCCGGTGTCGGCGTATCTGCACTCGGCGACCATGGTCAAGGCCGGGGTGTTCCTGCTGGCGCGGTTATGGCCATCGCTGTCAGGCAGTGAACAATGGTTCTACATCGTCGGCGGTGCGGGTGCCTGTACCTTGATGCTCGGCGCCTACTGCGCGATGTTCCAGAACGACCTCAAGGGCCTGCTGGCCTATTCCACCATCAGCCACCTGGGCCTGATCACGCTGCTGCTGGGCCTCAACAGTCCGCTGGCGGCGGTGGCGGCGGTGTTTCATATCCTCAACCACGCCACCTTCAAGGCCTCGCTGTTCATGGCCGCCGGGATCATTGACCATGAAAGCGGCACCCGAGACATTCGCAGGCTCAGTGGTTTGGTGCGGCTGATTCCGTTCACCGCGACCCTGGCGATGGTCGCCAGCGCGGCCATGGCCGGGGTGCCGCTGCTCAATGGCTTCCTGTCCAAGGAAATGTTCTTCGCCGAGACCGTGTTCATTTCCGCCACCGCCTGGGTCGAATGGGCGCTGCCGATCATCGCCACCATCGCCGGCACCTTCAGCGTCGCCTATTCCCTGCGCTTCACCGTGGATGTGTTCTTCGGCCCCACCGCCACCGACCTGCCGCTGATACCCCACGAGCCACCGCGCTGGATGCGTGCACCAGTGGAGTTGCTGGTGTTCACCTGCCTGCTGGTGGGGATTTTCCCGGCCCAGGTGGTCGGCTCCTTGCTGGCGGCCGCCGCGCTGCCGGTGGTGGGCGGCACGCTGCCCGAGTACAGCCTGGCGATCTGGCACGGCCTGAATGCGCCGATGATCATGAGCCTGGTGGCGATGTCCGGCGGCATCGTGCTTTATCTGTTGCTGCGCAATCAGTTCAAGCAAGGACACATCAAGCACCCGCCGTTCGTTGGTCGGTTCAGCGGCAAGCGCCTGTTTGAACGCTGCCTGGTACTGATGATGCGCCAGAGCCGACGCCTGGAACGGCGCATCAGCACGCGGCGCTTGCAGGCCCAGTTGTTCTGGCTGGTGCTGGCGGCAGTGCTCGCCGGCTTGATCCCGATGCTGCACAGCACCCTGGTATGGGGCGACCGGCCGAAGATCCCCGGCTCCATCGTGTTCGTCACCCTGTGGTTGCTGGCGATTGCCTGCGCCCTCGGCGCGGCCTGGCAAGCCAAGTATCACCGGCTCGCGGCCCTGACCATGGTCAGCGTCTGCGGCCTGATGACCTGCGTGACCTTCGTCTGGTTCTCGGCCCCCGACCTGGCGCTGACCCAGCTGGTGGTGGAAGTGGTCACCACGGTGCTGATCCTGCTGGGCCTGCGCTGGCTGCCGCGGCGGATCGAGGACGCCCTGCCGCGCCCCAACAGTGAACGGCGGGCGCGCATCCGTCGCCTGCGGGACTTGCTGCTGTCCATCGCCGTCGGCGGCGGCATGGCACTGCTGTCCTATGCGATGCTGACGCGCCAGACGCCCAACGACATTTCTTCGTTCTACCTCAGCCGGGCCCTGCCCGAGGGCGGGGGCAGCAACGTGGTCAACGTGATGCTGGTGGATTTCCGTGGCTTCGACACCCTCGGGGAAATCACCGTGCTGGTGGCAGTGGCCCTTGCAGTGTTTGCCCTGCTGCGACGTTTCCGTCCACCGAAAGAAAGCATGCAGCTTCCGGCGCAGCAACGCCTGTTGGCGCCGGACGTGGTCACCGACCTAGTCAACCCGCGTCACGCCAGCGACACCGCCCTGGGCTTCATGATGGTGCCTTCGGTGCTGGTGAGGCTGCTGTTGCCGATCGCCCTGGTGGTGTCGTTCTATCTGTTCATGCGCGGCCACAATCAACCAGGCGGCGGCTTCGTCGCCGGGCTGGTGATGTCGGTGGCGTTCATTCTCCAGTACATGGTGGCCGGCACCCAATGGGTCGAGGCACAAATGAGCCTGCGACCGCTGCGCTGGATGGGCACCGGGCTGCTGTTCGCCACGGCGACCGGACTGGGGGCGATGGCGGTGGGTTATCCGTTCCTGACCACCCACACCTGGCACTTCAAGCTGCCGTTGCTGGGGGACATTCACCTGGCCAGTGCGCTGTTTTTCGACATCGGCGTGTATGCGGTGGTGGTCGGCTCGACGCTGTTGATCCTCACCGCCCTCGCCCACCAATCGGTGCGGGCACACAAACCGAGCCTGCAAGCCAAATCCGCCCCTCTCAACGGAGCCACGGCCTGATGGAAGAAGTCATCGCAATCGCAATCGGGGTCCTGGCCGCCTCTGGAGTCTGGCTGGTGTTGCGGCCACGGACCTTCCAGGTGGTCATGGGCCTGTGCCTGCTGTCCTACGGCGTCAACCTGTTCATCTTCAGCATGGGCAGTCTGTTCATTGGCAAGGAACCGATCATCAAGAACGGCGTGCCCCAGAACCTGTTGCATTACACCGATCCGCTGCCCCAGGCGCTGGTGCTGACCGCCATCGTGATCAGCTTCGCCATGACGGCGCTGTTCCTGGTGGTATTGCTGGCCTCCCGAGGCCTGACCGGCACTGACCACGTGGACGGTCGGGAGCCCAAGGAATGACCTTGACGCCTCATCTGATCGCCGCCCCCATCCTGCTACCGCTGCTGACCGCCGCGTTGATGCTGATGCTCGGGGAAAAACACCGCCCGCTCAAGGCTCGCATCAACCTGTTTTCCACCCTCCTGGGCCTGGGCATCGCCGTGCTGTTGCTGCTCTGGACCCGGGACCAGGCCTTGCCGGCGTCCATCGGCGTGTACCTGCCCGGCAACTGGCAAGCGCCGTTTGGCATCGTATTGGTGGTGGACCGGCTGTCGGCGCTGATGCTGGTGCTGACCGGAATCATCGGCGTCAGCGCCCTGCTGTTCGCCACCGCCCGTTGGGACCGGGCCGGGGCGAGTTTCCATGCGCTGTTCCAGATCCAACTGATGGGGCTTTACGGGGCATTCCTGACTGGCGATCTGTTCAACCTATTCGTGTTTTTCGAAGTGCTGCTGGCGGCATCCTACGGCCTGATGCTGCACGGCTCGGGCCGGGCGCGAGTGTCGTCGGGCCTGCATTACATCGCGATCAATCTGCTGGCCTCCTCGCTGTTCCTGATTGGCGCAGCGCTGATCTATGGTGTCACCGGCACCTTGAACATGGCCGACCTGGCCTTGAAAGTGCCTCTGGTGCCGGAAGCCGACCGCGGCTTGCTGCACGCCGGCGCAGGCATCCTGGCGGTGGCGTTCCTGGCGAAAGCCGGCATGTGGCCGTTGAATTTCTGGCTGGTGCCGGCCTATAGCGCCGCCAGCGCACCCGTGGCGGCGCTGTTTGCGATCATGACCAAGGTTGGCGTCTACACCCTGCTGCGCCTGTGGACCCTGCTGTTTTCCGGCCAGGCCGGCGCCTCGGCGTATTTCGGCGCCGATTGGCTGGTCTACGGTGGCATGGCGACCATCGTCTGCGCGGCCATTGCCATTCTCGCCGCCCAGCGCCTGGAGCGCATGGCAAGCCTGAGCATCCTGGTCTCGGCCGGAATCCTGCTGTCGGCCGTCGGCTTTGCCCAGCCCAACCTGGTGGGCGCGGCGCTGTTCTACCTGGTGAGCTCAACCTTGGCGCTCTGCGCACTGTTTCTGCTGGCCGAGTTGATCGAACGCTCGCGCTCGGCCAATGAGTTGTCCCTGGACGAGGATTTCGACACCCTGCCAAGGCCGCTGGAATCCCTGCAACCGCCCAAAGGCACCAACCTCGATGACGAGCAGAAGGCCGTGGTCGGGCAGGTCATTCCATGGACCATGGCCTTTCTTGGCTTGAGTTTCATCTTCTGTGCGTTGCTGATTATCGGCATGCCACCGCTATCAGGCTTCATCGGCAAGCTGGGGCTGTTGAACGCCCTGCTCAATCCCCACGGCCTCGGGGCGAGCGCCGGTGAGCCGGTGTCATACCAGGCCTGGGGCCTGCTGGCGCTACTGATCCTGTCGGGCCTGGCCTCGTTGATCGCCTTCTCCCGCTTGGGCGTGCAGCGTTTCTGGACGCCCCAGGAGCGTCCGTCACCGTTGCTGCGACCGTTCGAGTGTCTGCCGATCATCGTGCTGCTGGGCCTGGGCATCGCCCTGACATTCAAGGCCGAGCCGTTGCTGCGCTACACCCAATCCGCCGCCGAAGCGCTGAATACGCCGGAACATTACGTGATGTCGGTGCTCGCCACCCGTGCGGTGCCCAGCCCCGAGGCCCGTGCCGCCTTGCAGGAGCTGCAACCATGAAGCGCCTGTTTCCCGCACCCTGGTTGTCCCTGGCGCTCTGGTTGTTGTGGCTGGTGTTGAATCTGTCGCTAAGCCCAGGTCATCTGTTACTCGGGGCCGCCTTGGGTTTCCTGGCGCCGCTGATGATGCGTCCGTTGCGCCCCCGCCCGATCCGGATCCGCAAGCCATGGGTGGTGCTGCGCCTGTTCCTGCTGGTGGGCCGCGATGTGTTGATCTCCAACCTGGCGGTGGCGTGGGGCGTGCTGAACGCTGGTCGTCGCCCGCCTCGCCCGCAATTCGTCAAGGTGCCGCTGGACCTGCACGACGCCAATGGCCTGGCCGCGCTGTCGATGATCACCACGGTGATACCGGGGACGGTCTGGTCGGAGCTGGCCCTGGATCGCAGCATCCTGTTGATGCACGTGTTCGACCTGCAGGACGAGGCATCATTCATCGCGCACTTCAAGGCCACCTATGAGCGCCCGTTGATGGAGATTTTCCAATGAGCCCGTTGCTATCCAACGCGATCCTGTTGAGCCTGTTCCTGTTCTCCCTGGCGATGGTGTTGACGCTGTGGCGACTGTTCCGGGGACCTTCGGCCCAGGACCGGGTATTGGCCCTGGACTACCTGTACATCGTGGCCATGCTGATGATGCTGGTGCTGGGCATCCGTTATGCCAGTGACACCTATTTCGAAGCGGCGCTACTGATCGCCCTGTTCGGCTTTGTCGGCTCGTTCGCCCTGGCCAAGTTCCTGCTGCGCGGTGAGGTGATCGAATGACCGGCCAATTGTCGATGTGGGTGGAGATTGCGGTGGCGATCCTGCTGCTGCTCAGCAGCGCTTGTGCCCTGGTCGGGGCCATCGGCCTGGTGCGCCTGAAGGATTATTTCCAGCGCATGCACCCACCTGCCCTGGCCTCCACCTTGGGCGCCTGGAGCGTGGCGCTAGCCTCGATCATTTACTTTTCGGCTCTCAAGTCCGGGCCGGTGCTGCATGCCTGGCTGATCCCGATCCTGCTGTCCATCACCGTACCGGTGACCACCCTGCTGCTGGCGCGGGCGGCTTTGTTTCGCAAGCGCATGGCAGGGGATGACGTGCCGGCGGAGGTCAGTAGCCGCCGGAAGGACTGACCGTTCCCTTGAGCCGAACACACCCCTGTGGCGAGGGAGCTTGCTCCCGCTGGGCTGTGAAGCAGCCCCAAAACCTGCGACCGCGGTGTGTCAGGCAGATTGTGTTCGGTGACGTTGGGAGGGCTGCGCCCTCCAACGGGAGCAAGCTCCCTCGCCACAACAGCGTTCGATCGGGAAATCAATGGCTCAAGCCCACGCCACCGTCAGCAACCCTGCCCCCAGCACGACGCACAACGGCGAATAGACCCAGGTATCCAGCCGGGCAAACGTTGATTCCTTGAACTCCTTGAAAAAGCCCACCAGGTTCGACTCGCCGATGGCCCGGGCGAACAGCAGCAAGGCAATCGCGCTGATCAGCCATTGCAGCGCCCGGTGGGTGACCGGCGGTGCCAACAGACCGCCCCGAAGGCTCACCAGGACCGCGATCAACAGCAGCGCCAGGGCCACCAGCAGTGTCAACCAGCCCGACGGATCGAACGCCGGGCGCAGCGCCCGCCCTTGCTGCACCGGCACCTGGGGCACCACTGCCAGGGCTGCCCAGCGCCCGCCCAGGGCCCAATACAAATGAATCAAGCTGATGGCCGCAAATATTGCGACCAGCGACCGAGCCACTAAAAGCATCATTCGCCAGCCTCCTGAAAAAGGTTGAACAATCATCCTAGCTGGAATCTGGCATTTCGCCGGACGGGCGCAGAATGCCCATTTGCGCTGAAAGACTCATTGCTCAGGATCAAGTGTTCAACCCGCTGGTCTCGATTTCGCTAAAGGGCGGCGGAGACCTTGTCTGCCACCTCCTTGGGCAACCAGGCTTGCCAGACCTGGGGATGCGCCTTGAGGAAGGCTTCGGCGGCCTCACGGGGCGGCGTGCGTTTCTCGCTCATGTCTGCCAGCGCCTTGTTCAGCGGCTCGATGGGCAGGTCGACCTTGCTGAAGAACTCGGTAATGTCCGGGTGCTGCTTCTGGAACGGCGCGGATACGCCAATCGACAGTTTCGATGCCAGGGAACGGGTCGGTTTCGGATTGGGGTTATCGGCGTCGGTCAAGGTCTTCCAGGCCTCGGCATCGAACGGCGGTTCTTGCAACTGCACCAGCTTGAACCGCCCCAGCAGCGGCGTGGGTGACCAGTAGTAGAACAGGATCGGCTTGCCGCGGCGGATCGACGAATTGATTTCCGCATCGAGTGCCGCCCCCGAGCCGCTGCGGAAATTGACGAAACTATCGTCCAGGCCATAGGCCTTGAGCTTCTGCTTGTTGACCACTTCGGAGGTCCAGCCGATGGGGCTGTTGAGGAAGCGGCCCTTGTCGGGGCTCTCCGGGTCCTTGAACACATGCTTGTAGCGCTTGAGGTCCTGGACGCTGCGCAAATCCGGCGCCAGCGGCTTGATGCCTCTGGCCGGGTCGCCCTTGATCACATACTCGGGGACCCACCAACCTTCGGTCGCACCCTTGACCGTGTCGCCCAGGGCGATCACCTTGCCTTCGGCTTCAGCCTTGACCCACACCGGGCTGCGGCCGGCCCACTCCTCGCCGATCACCTGGATGTCGTTATTGGCCAGGGCGGTTTCCAAAGTAATGGTGGTGCCCGGCAGTGTGTCGGTCGGCAGTCCGTAGCCCTTTTCGACGATAACCCGCAGGATATCGGTGATCAGGCTGCCGCTTTCCCAATTCAGGTCGGCAAAGTGGATCGGGGTGGACGCGGCGGACGCCGGAAATGGCGAAGCCAATACAGCGAAGGTGGCCAAGGCAGCCAGCCACTGTCGAACTCGTTTCATGCTTTGCACCTCGTGCCAGTACAGCAATAGCTGAACGGTCCTGCGTCACCGGACGCAAGTCCCTGAATCATTCAGTCAATTGACTGTAGCCGAGGTTCCGGCCCGCCCACGGAAAACTGGTTTCCAGTTACGACACAGACGCTGCGAGGCTGCTTCCTAGGATGTTCTTACGAACATTAAACGCATCACTCGCTGGCCTTGAAGGTCACCAGCTCGCCCTTGCGCCATTTGGCGGCCTTGGCGGTCACGGCCTTCAGGGTCTTGGTCAGGCCTTCCTGCAATTGTTCATTGGCCGCGAACACCGTCACCACGCTGTGGCCTTCCTTGAACAGGATCGCATGGCCCCCGGGCGTCTCGACAAACGCGTAGTCACCCAACCCATAGACGGTCATCTTGATTTCGCGGAAGCGGATTTCGAACTTGCCACCTTCGCGGCTTGGCAATACGCAGGCGCGAAAATGATCGCCGACCTTGAGTTCGAGCCTGGGCTTGTCATCGACCACCAGGGCCGATTCCGTGTCGATTTCGGCGACATAGATACCTTCGGCGGTCTGCTCGGTGATGTAGACGAAACGTGACTGGAATTGCTTGACCAGTTTTGCCCGCAGGTCACCGAGTACAAATAACGCATGCATGTCGAGATTACTTACTGCCAAGGAAACATCCCCATCTTTGAAAACGACCCGCCCCCTGAAAAGGACGGGCCACGAGAACCCGTGCCGACTGTATTGTCGCAATGGACCTGTAACTGAAATTCGAAGTAAACGGCGCGCCCTGTCCCGGGCCGAGAGCAGACTAAAGGTTGTCAAGCTCCCCGTCTTTCCCGATAGGGCGTCAGAGGCTGAAGGAAAACGCCACTCTGAGCATCGGAAAAGGTGGGACTACTAACTTTAGGGAAATTTCTCACTTAAAAAAGCATTTTTCTGACATCGAGCCTAAAAAAAATTGCTTTAGATAGGCACAGCGCTCCCCACAATGCCGCCGATTCTAGAGCAGCCGGAGGCGCTGGCACCACTCCATGCCCGGCAATTCGTCGGTAACCCATAGAAAAGGAATTCACATGAACGCTTCCCCAATCCTGAACCCTACCGTCGCCCCTTGCTTCGTTGACGCCTACGGCCCCTTCAACAGAGCCGATTGCCTGCCAACCTCACTGATCCAGCCGCGTTATCGGGTCGTGCTGGCCGGTAAGTGCTTTTTTCATATCGAGGAAACATCGACTGGGCGTGTAAGAGGATTCCGCACCGATCATAACGAAGCCTGCCGCCTGGCCAAATGTCTGGAGCGCAACGCTTGACCGTTTCCCTCTTTGCCTGAGTCAAATCGAACTCCTGGCGAGCGCCTGCCTCAGATAAAGGAACGCAACCGAAGCGCCCTGGCGGCGCACGCCCAAGGAGACTCCCATGGAACAGCCTTCCCACGAACTCAAGACCCTGTTCGACCAACTCGGCCTGCCCTCGGATGGAAAAGCCATCGACACTTTCATCATGGCCCATCCCCTGGAGCCGGAGATCAAACTGGTAGAGGCTGACTTCTGGTCGGACCAGCAGAAGGAACTGCTGCGTGAATGGCTGCTGGCTGACGGGGAAGAGGCGGTGCTGGTGGACCAGTTGAACGTGCGGTTGCACGACGGTAAATAGCTTCAGAAATCGTACACCGATGACCGAGCGCCGCTTTTGTGGCGAGGGAGCTTGCTCCCGTTCGGCCGGTCCGCGTTCGGGCGCAGCAGTCGCTTAATGGAAGGCCCGCTGCGCGGTCCAGCGGGAGCAAGCTCCCTCGCCACCGGTTTGGCGTTTATTCATAGGGAGAGCGTCACCGCGGTTTCTCGGGTTTGTAGCCCAACCGCAAGCCTCCCCAATGACGTCCCTTGACCATGATCGGCACCGAAAGGTCGTGCATCAACTCGCCGGTGTCGCGAGTGTAGGTCTGCAGCAGCACCGGTTGCTGGTGGCTGCCGCAACGGATCCCCGTGCGGTCGGAGAATTTGCGCTTGGTGCGGTTGTTCAGCGTGTCCACCTGAGGGTCGCCGGTCAGCGGCTGGCTGAATACGTTGTTGTGGGTCGGTACATAACCCTGCTGTGTGCAGGCAATCGCAAACACCAGACCTTCATGGCGGCTGAGCAGCGGCTCCTGGATCGGCGGCAGTACCTGGTCGGTGTAGCGGTCGAAACGGGTCTGGTACTTGGCCGGCTGGGTATTGGGAATGGCCTGGTAATTACGATCGAACAGATCATCCACGCTGATCCTGCCCTGGTCGATATCGGCCTCGAACTGCGCCGCGATCCGGCTCGCCCCTTCCCGGGCCAGGTCATAGACCCGCTGGTGATAATCGTCCAGACCCACCTCAGCCAGGCGCTCGCTGATGGTTTCGGCCTGGCCTTCCATCTGCACGGCCGCCTCGGCCAGGCGCTGGGTCTGCTGGTCACTGACGGACAGGTCGCTGCGCATCTGCTCGATGGCATGGAACAGACTATCGAGTTGCTCTCGATTGGTGTCGGTGCCTTGAGCGATGGCGCTGACCTGGGTCTCCACTCCCTCCGCCAGCCGGGCGATGTTCTCCAAGTGCTGGCCGGTGTGCTCGACCTGCTGCACGCCGCTGTCCAGGTCGCCGGCCAGCTGGCGGATCTGCTCCACCACCTGGGCAGTGCGCTGCTGGATATCCGCCACCATCACTCCAACCTCGCCGGTCGCCGCCGCCGTGCGCCCGGCCAGGCCACGGACCTCGTCGGCCACCACCGCAAACCCGCGACCATGCTCACCAGCCCGCGCCGCCTCGATGGCCGCGTTCAGCGCCAGCAGGTTGGTCTGGCTGGCAATCGACTGGATCACCAGGCTGACCCGTTGGATTTCATCGCTGCGCACGCTCAGGGCCTCGATCAACTCGCGGCTATCGTTGGCCCGCTGGCTGAGTTGGTGCATGCGACTGATGGACTCCACCAGCTCGCTGCGCCCGGCGACGCTGCTGCGATGAGCTTCGCTGGCGGCACCCAGGGCCTGCTGGCTGAGTTGCGAGGTGGCCTGCTCGGTAACGATCATCGATTCGGCGCTGCTGACGATCTGCGCCGCCGCATCGAGCTGGGACTGGACCTTACCGGCCAATTGCTTGACCGAATAGGCGACACCAGCCGCCGACAGAGCGTTATGGCTGGTGGTGTAGGACAAATCACGAGTCAGTTCGGCCAGGCTGTCGGTCGCAGGCACAGGCGCGGCGGCGATTCGCGAGCGCAGGCGGGGCAACCAGACAGTCAGCATGGCGAACGGCAGGACCAGGTATAACGACCACCCGCCCAGGGCCATGCCACACAACAGCACGACCAGGGCGAGACTCTGCAAGGTTGGCGTGAGCCAACGCACCGTGTTTATCGCCCCAGGCACCGAGGCCGGCACCGCACCCGTCAGAGATCCGTCTGTCGCCATGTTCGTCACCCACACTTCTCGTTGTTATGACCGCATTAAACGCCACTACCGAGCCATTATCCATGGTCCATTAGTCGCGTTCTTGCAGCAAATCAACGGTAGTAGAGAAACCGCCGGGAGACGAAAACAAAAGATCGCAGCCTTCGGTGAAAGGCTGCGATCCTTGGCTGGAACGAATCAGGCCTGACGCTGGTGCTTGTCGATCTGCTCGTGACGTTCCTGCGCTTCGATGCAGTACTTGGTGGTCGGGCTGATCAGCAGGCGCTTGAGGCCGATGGGCTCGCCACTGTCGTCGCACCAGCCGAAGCTTTCGTCGTTGATGCGGTCCAGGGCCTGCTCCAGCTGGGGCAGCATGCGCTGGTCGCGATCGATGGCGTTGACCAGCCAGGTGCGCTCTTCTTCTACGGAAGCAGCGTCGGCCGGGTCAGCCGGGGAATCCAGGCTCTCAATGGCGATTCGGTTCTGTTCGATGCGCTCGTGGGTTTCGACTTTCATGTTCTGCAACAGCTTGGTGAAGAAGGCCAGCTGCTCGGCATTCATGTAGTCATCCGCCGGCATGGCCAGCAACTTTTCCTTTGTCATTGATATCTCTATAAAAAACGTGCATTAAGGCGAATTATGGAGCGTCCCGCAGCGCAGCAGCCACGCTCATCGGGAAAGGCGCCGTCGATTCCAAGCGCCACCCGGCACTCAATTTACGAGGGGCGGCAGTCTAAGGCCGAGTCGAGGCGTCAGCAACCGAAAACGTAGGGAAAATATCCGACAACCCCTTCAAATGTTTTCTGACAAGCTCTCGGCGGTCATCGGAGTGCGTTTATAACAAGAAATTCGTTGTAATGGCTGTATTAAGAAGACAAATGGCAACGCCACGCGGGTCAGGCGTGGCGCTTTGTCGCAGCGAACAGATGTTCAGCGCTTGAGTTTGCGCTTGTTGCGGTACTGGTCGATGACCACCGCCACCACGATGATCAACCCCTTGATGATGTCCTGGATGTAGGCATCGACGCCGACAAAGGTAAATCCGCTGGCCATCACCCCGAGGATCAGCGCGCCGATCACAGTCCCGGTGATGCGCCCCACCCCGCCGGCCAGGCTGGTGCCGCCGATCACTGCCGCGGCAATCGCATCCAGCTCGTAGGACATGCCCATGCCGGCCTGCCCGGTCGCCGCCCGCGCCGAGGCGACCACGCCGGCCAGCCCCGCGAGCAGCCCGGCGATGCTGTACACGATCACCAGGTGCCGCTTGACGTTGATGCCCGACGTGCGTGCCGCCTGCATGTTGCCGCCAATCGCATAGGTGTACTTACCGTACTTGGTGTAGCGCAAGGCGATGTGGAAAATCACCGCCACCACCAGGAAAATGATCACCGGCATCGCGCCATGGCCAATGGCGGTGTAGGAGTCGGATAACATGCTCACCGGCTGGCCTTCGGTGTAGTAGCGCGCCAGGCCGCGGGCCGAGACCATCATGCCCAGCGTGGCGATAAACGGCGGGATACCCGTGACCGCAATGATGCTGCCGTTGATCGCCCCCGCCAGCAGCCCCACCCCGAGCCCCGCCGCCACCGGTATCCACACCGGCAGGTCGGTCAGCGAGGGAAACACCGCCCGGGCGAAGTCCGAGGTCTGGGCCAGGCTGGCGGCTATCATCGCCGACAGCGCCAGGACCGAGCCGGACGACAGGTCGATACCGGTGGTGATGATCACCTGGGTCACGCCGATGGCCAGCAGGCCGATGATCGACACCTGCAGGATCATCAGCACCAGACGCTGGGAGTTCATCAGGAAACTCTGGTCGCGCATGATCCAGCCAAACAGTTCGAACACCAGGCCGATGCCGATCAGCACCAGGAAGATACTCAGTTCCGTAGGCAAGCGCCGGCGCGTCCTGGCCGGGGCGGCCGCGGGTTTGTTTTCCAGTATCGCGTTCATAGCCATCCACCTTTTATTCTCTGGCGAGGGGTTGTTCTTTGCCGGGAGGTGTCGCGGCTCGGAAAACGGGGCCGCTTCGCGGCCCAGCGGGAGCAAGCTCCCTCGCCACAATTGTGCTCGACTTCATTTTTTTGAACTGGCTGCGTCAGCAAAGGCCCGAGGCCAGTTGCATGACCCGCTCCTGGGTCGCTTCGCTGCGGTCGAGAGTGCCCATCAGGTCGCCTTCGTGCATCACCAGCACGCGGTCGCTCATGCCCAGCACCTCCGGCAGTTCCGAGGAAATCATGATCACCGCCATGCCTTCGCTGGCGAGGTAGGCGATCAGCCGGTAGATCTCGGCCTTGGCACCGACGTCGATGCCGCGGGTCGGCTCGTCGAGGATCAGGATCCGCGGGTTGGTCATCAGCCAGCGGGCGAGCAAGGCCTTCTGTTGATTGCCCCCGGACAAGGTGTCGATGCACTGTTCCAGGGACGGGGTCTTGACCCGCAGTTTCTTGCACATGTCTTCGCACAAGGCGCGCAGGGCCTTCTGCTGGATGAAACCGTTGCCGACGTAATGTGGCAGCACGGCCATTTCCATGTTCTCCAGTACCGACAGGCACGGGAACAGGCCGCTGAGCTTGCGATCCTCGGTCAACAGGGCAAAACCCTTTTCGATCGCCATGTGCGGGTCGCTGATGCGCACCGGCTGGCCGTCCAGGAGGATTTCACCACCGGTGGCCGGGGTCACGCCGAAAATCGCCTCGGCCACGTTGGTCCGGCCCGAGCCCATCAACCCGGCGATGCCAAGGATCTCGCCGGCATGCAGGTCGAACGACACCCCTTGGAAGACGCCGTCCAGGCTCAAGTCGCGCACCGACAGCACGCGCTCGCCAATGGGTTTCTCCCGCTCCGGGAACAGTTGGCTCAGTTCACGCCCGACCATCATCGAGATCAGGCTGTCGCCGTCCATGCTGTCGGCCCGTTGCAGGCCGATGTAGGCGCCGTCGCGAAACACCGCCACTTCATCGGCGATGGCGAACACTTCGTTCATTTTATGGGTGATGTAAATGATGCCTTTGCCCTGGGCCTTGAGGTCGGCAATGATCGAGAACAGGTGGGCGACTTCGGTTTCGGTGATGGCCGAGGTCGGCTCGTCCATGATCAGGATGTCGGAGTCGTAGGACACGGCCTTGGCAATCTCCACCATCTGCCGCTCGGCGATGCTCAGGCTGCCCACCTGCTCCTCGGGATCGAGGTTGATCCGCAAGCGCTCCAACAACCGGGCCGTGCAACGGTGCATCTCGCCATGGTCGATCATGTGCAGGCTGTTGAGCTGCTCACGGCCGATCCAGATGTTCTCGGCGATGCTCATGTGCGGCATCAGGTTCAGTTCCTGGTGGATCATCGCAATGCCGGCCTGCAGGGCCGCCAGGGGCGTGTCGAAGGTCACCGGCTTGCCCCGCAGGCGCAGCTCACCGGCGTCCGGCTGGTAGATGCCGGCGATGATTTTCATCAGGGTCGATTTGCCTGCGCCGTTTTCCCCCATCAGCGCCAGCACGGAGCCGGGGCGTACCCGCAGCTGTACATCGGACAAGGCCACCACACCGGGAAAGCCTTTGCTGACATTGACGACTTCCAACAGGTAGGGCTCGTCAGGCTGTGCGTACGGCTGGGCAAACATTGCCGGGGCGCTCGATGCAATCGCTGAAGCAAACATGACCAGGTACTCCCTCGGCAAGGCCGCCGTGGCGACCTTGCCTGCTTGTTATTGGGGTGAGGCTTTATTTGAATTGATCAACGTTTTGCGGAGTGATCAACCGATACGGCACCCAGACGGCCTGCTCGACCGGCTGCTTCTTGACCATTTTCACCGCCGTATCGATCGAACCATCGGCCTGACCCTTGGCGTCCTGGAACACCGAGACGGTCATTTCGCCCTTCTTGATCGCATTCAAACCATCCGGCGTACCGTCGACCCCTGCGATCAACACGCTGCCCTGCTTGGTGCCCGCCTGCTTGAGCGCCATGGCCGCGCCAATCGCCATCTCATCGTTATTGGCGACCACCGCCTGGAACTCGCGGCCCTGGGTCAGCCAATCATTGACCAGGGTCATCCCCTTGTCCCGCAACCAGGTGCCGGTCTGCTCCTGCTCGATCTTGATGTCGGGATACTTGGCCAACACCTCCTTGACGCCCTTGGTGCGGTTGGTGGTGGAGTTGTTCGCCAGGTCACCCAGCAGGATCACGATGTCGCCCTTGCCGCCCATCTTGTCGGCCAGATACTGCATCTGCATGCGCCCGGCTTCCAAGTCATCGGAAGCCACGGTGACCACGCCCGCCGGCAGTTTCAGGTCGTCGGGACGGCGGTTGACGTAGACCAGTGGAATCCCCGCCGCTACTGCCGCCTTGGTGATGCGTTGCGTCGCGGCGGTGTCCACCGGGTTGACGATGATCGCGTCGACCTTCTGGCTGATGAAGCTTTCCACCTGGCTCAGTTGCTTGACCACATCGCTGCGGGCGTCTTCGAACTGCAAGGCGACCCCTTCCGGGAACGACTTGGCCTTCTTGTCCATGGATTCGCGCAGGTAGGTCAGCCAGGTGTCATCGAACTGCGACATGCTGACGCCGATCTTCAGGTCCGCCAGGGCAGCGCCGCTGGTGAGCATCAATGACAGGGCCAGCGAGGCGATACGGGTCTTGGTCTTCATGAACGGTCTTTCTCCACATTCTTGTTGGTTTTTATGGATAAGGCGTGACGGATCAGCGACGAGGCAAACAGACGATGGGCGCACCGGGCATGCAGCACACCACGGCGCCGTTGCGCTGGATGCACAAGGATTCGAACAGAGGAAGGATGGCGGATAGGCGACGCAGTTTGAACGCAGAACGGTTGAAGGTTTTCATCGACGGTACCTGCTGTGTTTCTTGTTTTTGTTTAATTCCTCACCCGTAGACGCACACTTGCGCGGGGTGGGAAAAGGATGTCGGTAACCTGGAAAAGACTTTATTGGAAAATATTTTCCACATCAACTCATTTTAGAATTTATTTCGTTTTTTGTTCCGTGGCCCACTGGCACGGGTAAAACCATGACTTTGCCCTGCTCGGCGCTCTGCCGGGCGGCATCGAGAATGCGGGTATTCGCCAGAGCATCGCGGGCCTCCACCGGCAGCGTTCCGACGCCTTGCAATGCGGCTTGCAGGCCTTGATAGAAGGCCATCCAGCACCCTCGCTCCGAGGTCACGCGCTCACGCTCGGCGCCCTGTTCGAACCAACCCCAGCGCCGATGTTCTTCGGCGCCCCAGCGTTCACCTTCGGTCGCCGGGCTCAGACCAGCCAGGGCCTGGGCCTCTTGCCCATCCAGGCCCTCCACGGTGTAGGAGCCCTCAGTGCCGCTGACGCGAAAACGCGGCCGCGGGGCGTTCTGCAAGCAATGGCCGCTCAGATGGGAAACCACACCGTTGATGTGGCTCAGGGACATGAAGAAACCGTTGTCGAACACCTGGCTTGGCTCCCGGTACTCCATCTCGGCGTAGACCCGCACCACCGGCCCGAACAGTTGCAGCGCCTGGTCCACCAGATGGCTGCCTAGGTCGCGCAGCAATCCGCCTCCGCTGGCCTTGCCAACCGATGACGGCGAGTAGCGCTCGATGCTTGATTCAAAACGCGTGACTTGCCCCAGTGCGCCGGAGGCCAGGAGCTTGCGTAAGGTCAGGAAATCGGAATCCCAGCGACGGTTCTGGTAGACGCTCAACGGTACGTTGCGCTGTTCGGCAGCACGTACCATGGCCTCGGCCTCTGCAGCGTCATGGGCGAAGGGTTTGTCACTGACCACCGCCACACCCGCCTCGATGACTTGCATCACCACGGCCGGACGCGCGTCCAGCGGCGTCGACACCACCACCGCATCGACACCGGCGGCGAGCAATTGCTCAAGGGTGTCGAAGGCCTGGACGTGCGGATGATCGCCGGCCAGTTGTTGGCGCCGCTCGGCGGAGCGGGTCACCACCCCGACGAACGTCGCCCCCGGCAGGCTGCGGATCAGCGGCGCATGAAAAAACCGCCCTCCCTTGCCATAGCCCACTAGTCCGATTCGCATGCAAGCTCCTTATTAATCACTGCATCAACTCAAGCTCTGTGGAAGCAGCTCCACCTGGGAAAACCCAGTCCCCCTGTGGGAGCGGGGTTGCTCGCGAAGGCTGTGGGTCAGCCGACATCTTTTTTGAATGTCAGGCCGCTTTGGCGAGCAAGCTCGCTCCCACAGGGATTGGGGTCAGCCGTAGAAACGGGGGCGCTCGGGCAGTTCGATCCTGACAATCTCCCCGCTCTGCTGCGCGGCGATGCAGGCGTCCGCCGCCACGGCCGCGGCGTAGCCGTCCCAGGCCGACGGGCCGCCTACCTGGCCGGCGCGGACGCCGTCGATGAAGGCTTGCAATTCCACGTCATAAGCCGCAATGAAGCGGTCCTTCCAATCCATCAGGATCGCATTGGACAGCTTGGCGCCACTGCGCAGTTGTACCTGGGACGGTTCCGGCAGCCTGGCGATGCCGGTCTCTCCTACCACCTCGCACTGGATGTCATAGCCGTACTGGCAGTTGACGAACACTTCCACATCGATGCGCGTACCCCGGGCGGTTTCCAACAAAACGATCTGCGGGTCGCGCAGGTGAGCCAGGGCCTTGCTGGTCTTTCGCGGGAAGACCACCTGCACCGAGACATAGTCATCGGCCAGCAGCCAGCGCAGCACATCCAGCTCATGGATCAAGGTGTCGGTGATCGCCATGTCAGTCTTGTAGTTTTCCCCCACCCGCGGATTGCGATGGGCACAGTGCAACATCAGCGGCTCACCGATCTGGCCACTGTCGATCACTGCCTTGAGCGCCCGATAGCCTTCGTCGTACGGGCGCATGAAGCCGACCTGCACCAGGCGCGTGCCATGGGCCACCTCAGCCTCGACGATGTTACGGCAACCTTGCGCGGTGACCGCCAGGGGCTTTTCACAGAACACCGGTTTGCCGGCCGCGATCGCCGCCAGCACGAACGCTTCATGGCTCGGTCCCCATGACGTGACCAGGACCGCCTCCACTTCCGGCGCCTTGATCAAGGCATGGCCGTCCGGGTAGACCTCGGCGGTCAGCTTCAGGTCCGCCACCACCTGCGCCGCCTGGGCGAGGTTGATGTCGGTCACCGCCACCACCTCGCTATTGAGCAAGGTCTGGCTGCAACGACGGATATGGTCCTGGCCGATGGCCCCGGTGCCGATGACGCCCAGCTTCAAAGACATGAAAAACTCCTTTCCTAGGGATGGGGCAATTAGTACTGACGGGCCTGGGCCAGTCGCTCGTTGAGTGCCTTGGCAGCGGCTTCGGTGCGGGCGCTGGTGGAGACTTGCGCCACGCCGACCCGCCACCACGACAGGTAGCCGTGGATCATGGTCTTGGGCAGGACCTTGATGTCGATCAGGGTCGAGACCGTTTGCAACCGCGCATCGGCCAAGGCCGCGTGCAGTTCGTCGAGGTTTTTCACCTTGTAGGTCTTGCAACCGTAGGCCGCCGCGCTCATGGCGAAATCCACCGGCACGAAGCCACCGTCGAGCTTGCCGGTGTCCGGGTTGCGGAAGCGGAACTCGGTGCCGAAGCTGTCCATGCCGTTGCCCATCTGCAGGTTGTTGATGCAGCCGAAGGTCATGTTGTCCAGCAGCACCACGTTAATCTTGCGCCGCTCCTGGATCGAGGTCGCCAACTCCGAGTGCAGCATCATGTAGGAGCCATCGCCCACCAGGGCATAGACCTCTTTGTCCGGCTCGGCGAGCTTGACCCCCAGCGCGGCGTTCACCTCATAGCCCATGCACGAATAGCCGTACTCCAGGTGATAGGTGTTCACGCCTTTGCTGCGCCAGCTGCGCTGCAAATCGCCGGGCAGGCTGCCGGCGGCGGCGACGATGATCGCGTCGTCCGCCATCACTTCATTGAGGGTGCCGAGCACGCGGCTCTGGGTCAGGCAGGAGCCGGTCAGTTCGATGAATTCGCGCAACACCGCCGGGTCCATGCCGTCGTTGATCTCGGGGACGAAATCCTGGGTCTGATAATCCGCCTGATAGACCCGGTCCACCTCGGCTTCCAATTGAGTCTTGGCCTCGGCGACCCGCCCGCCCCATTCTGCGCGGTAATCCCCCAGCGCGGCAGACAGCGCTTGCAGCCCCGCGCGGGCGTCGGCGAGCAGTTGCACGCCGTCCAGTTTCAGGGCGTCGCACGGGCTGATATTGAGATTGAGAAACTGCACCTCCGGATGCTGGAACAGCCACTTGGACCCGGTGGTGAAATCGCTGTAGCGGGTACCGATGCCGATGATCAGGTCCGCCTCCTTGGCCAGCAGATTGGCCGCCAGGCAGCCGGTCTCACCGACGCCGCCGACATTAAGCGGATGGCTGGACAACACCGCGCTCTTGCCGGCCTGGGTCTCGGCGAACGGAATGTCGAAGCGCTCGGCGAAGGCTTGCAGCTCAGCATTGGCGCCGGAGTAGCGCACTCCGCCGCCACAGATGATCAAGGGTCGGCGCTTGCCCTTGAGCAGCGCCAGGGCATCACCGAGCATCGCTTCGGTGGCCGGACGCCGATCAATGCGATGCACGCGTTTCTGCAGGAAATAATCCGGGTAGTCGTAGGCCTCGGCCTGGACATCCTGGGGCAGTGCCAGGGTCACCGCGCCGGTCTCGGCCGGGTCTGTCAGCACGCGCATGGCGTGAATCGCGGCGCTCATCAGTTGCTCGGGACGATTGATGCGATCCCAGTATTTGCTCACCGACTTGAACGCATCGTTGGTGCTGATGCTCAGGTCATGGAACTGTTCGATCTGTTGCAGCACCGGGTCCGGCTGGCGACTGGCGTAGACATCGCCGGGTAACAGCAGTAACGGGATGCGGTTGGCCGTCGCGGTGGCGGCGGCCGTCAGCATGTTCGCCGCGCCAGGGCCGACCGACGAGGTGCAGGCGTAGATCTTGCGCCGCAGGTGCTGCTTGGCAAAGCCGATGGCGGCATGGGCCATGCCCTGCTCGTTGCGCCCCTGATGCACCAACAGCTCGCCGCTGTCCTGCTCCAGCGCCTGGCCCAGGCCCAGCACGTTGCCGTGGCCGAAGATGGTAAAGACCCCGGCGACGAACTTGCTCTGGACGCCATCGACCTCGACGTACTGGTTATCGAGGAATTTCACCAGGGCCTGGGCCATGGTCAGTCGTGTTGTGGTCATGCTTGCACCTTGTCTGGAATGCAAATGGCTGGCCGACTCATTTCCCCTGTGGGGATTTCATTGTCTGGAGGCCTGCGGATTTTGCAGGTGGTTCATACTCGCCCCCAACGCCTGGCGAATGTCGGCCAGTTCATGGACGCTCCTGGCGAACGGTTCGAAGGACAGGTAGCCGTCGTAGCCACCGGCCCGTAAGGCTTCGATCTGCGCGGCGTTGCCCAGGATGTCGTCCGCGCCGACCAGCACCCGATGGCCGTCGCGGATGGTCGCCAACGGGGCCTGGGCATCCTCGACGCCGGAAATGTGCACGAGCGCGGTCAGTTCGGGGAACAGCTCCTGTTCCCCCGCCAGGTGATGGTGGAAGGTGTCGTGCACCAGGCGAAACACATCCAGCCCGCCGATGGCCTTGATCGCTTCCACTGCCGGGCGCTTGTGCCGCAGCGAACACTCTTCGAACCCCAGTGGCTCGATGAAGCCGTAGATGCCAAAGGCCCGCAGGATCGGCGCCAGCTCGCTGAGGGCCTTGCGCAACCCCGCCGCACGCTCAGCCTCCGTGCGTGAGTCAGCGGGGTCGTTGAGCGGACACATCACCAGCCCCTCGGCACCGCACTCGCGGGCATAGTCAGCCAGGCGCACGGCCTGGGCCCGACGCTCGTCGTTCCACACATCGAACGGGTAAAGGGCATTGATCGACAGCACCTTCACGCCGCGCTCTTCGCACAGCTGGCGAACCCGGACCGGCGACATGCCGTCCTCGATCTCGATGCCCTTGAGATCGTTGCGGATCTCGATGGCGTCGGTTTTCAACGCCAGGGCCAAGTCAATGAACGCGGGCAGCGACAGGCGCGGAGCGACCATTCGGTTCAGGGCAAAACGCAGGGGCTTGTTCATTGTTGTTATCCCTCCGGCATTCGACAAAACAGGTTATTGGGCGGTCGGCATACTGAACTCGGGGCCCTTGGCGATGCTGTCGGGCCAGCGTTGCATCACGCTTTTGTAGCGGCTGTAGAAACGCAGGCCTTCCTCGCCATAGGCGTGATGGTCGCCAAACAGCGAGCGCTTCCAGCCACCGAAGGAATGCCAGGCCATGGGCACCGGGATCGGCACGTTGATTCCCACCATGCCGACCTTGATGCTGCGGGCGAACGCCCGGGCGATCCCGCCGTCACGGGTGAAGCAGGACACGCCGTTGCCAAATTCGTGGGCATTGATCAACGCCACGGCGCTGGCGAAATCCGGCACGCGGACGATGCCCAGCACCGGGCCGAAAATTTCCTGCTGGTAGATGCTCATCCCAGGGGTGACTTGGTCGAACAGCGTCGCGCCAACGAAAAAGCCCTGTTCGGCGCCCGGCACTTTCAGACCTCGCCCATCGACAATCAATCGGGCGCCTTCAGCCACCCCGGCGTCAATGAAGCCTTCTACCTTGGCCTTGTGCTCGGCGGTCACCAGCGGTCCCATGTCCGTGCCGGGTTGCTCGCCATTACCCACTTTCAATTGATCAATGCGCGGCAACAGACGTGCAATCAATTCGTCTGCCACGTCGCCCACCGCCACCGCGATGGAGATTGCCATGCAGCGCTCGCCGGCCGAGCCGTAGGCCGCGCCGATCAGCGCGTCGGCGGCCTGATCCAGGTCGGCATCGGGCATGACGATCATGTGATTTTTCGCACCGCCCAACGCCTGCACCCGTTTGCCGTGGGCCGTGCCTTGCCGGTGGATGTATTCGGCGATGGGGGTCGAACCGACAAAGGAAATCGCTTCGATGTCCGGGTGCTGCAACAGCGCGTCCACCGCCATCTTGTCGCCCTGGACCACGTTGAACACACCGTCCGGCAACCCGGCTTCGGTCAGCAGTTGGGCCATCAGCAGGCTGGCCGACGGGTCGCGCTCCGACGGCTTGAGGATGAAGCAGTTACCGACCACCAGTGCCAGGGGAATCATCCACAGCGGCACCATCACCGGGAAGTTGAACGGCGTGACGCCAGCGCACACGCCAAGCGGCTGGCGCAGGTTCCAGTTGTCGATGCCGCCGCCGATGTTGTCGCTGAAATCGGTCTTGAGCAGGCTCGGCGCACCGCAGGCGTATTCGACGATCTCGATGCCACGGGTGACTTCACCATGGGCGTCGGACAGGACCTTGCCATGTTCGCGGCTGATGATCCGCGCCAGCTCGTCGTGATGGCGGTCAAGCAGTTCCTTGAACTTGAACATCACCCGCGAGCGGCGCAGCGACGACTGCTCGGACCAGGCCGGGAACGCCGCCAGCGCCGAGGCCACCGCTGCGTCGACGGTGCCGGGCTCGGCCAGGGCGACCCGGGCCTGCACCGCGCCGGTGGCCGGATTGAAGACGTTGCTGAATCGCGCGCCGGTGCTGTCCTGCACCTGGCCGTTGAGATAATGGCCGACTATCGGGAGCTCACTCATTGTTCTTGTTCTCCGTGAAAAGGGGCGATTCAGAGGTCCAGCAGCCAACTGTGCTGCGGATCGTTATGGAACTGCCAGATGCGCTTGGGGCCGGCCATGACGTTCAGGTAATAGGACTCGTACCCATAGGGCACGCTGACCGGGTGGTAACCCTTGGGCACCACCACCAGGTCGCTGTTTTCCACGGCCATGGCCTGGTCGATGCTGCGGTCGTCGGTGTAGACCCGCTGGAACACGAAGCCCTGGGAAGGGTTGATCTGGTGGTAATAGGTTTCTTCCAGGAAGCTCTGGTGCGGCAGGTCGTCGGTGTCGTGCTTGTGGGGTGGATAGCTCGACGAATGTCCCGAGGGCGTGCGCACTTCGACGACCAGCAGCGAATGGGCCGGTTCGCTGTCCGGCAGGATGTCGCAGACATACCGGGTATTGGCGCCCTTGCCGCGCACGCTGCGCTTCATGCTGTCGGGCCGGATCAGCCGCGGGCGGTACTCGTTGGCGGTGGAACCCGGCGCGGCGCACACGGCTATCTGCACATCGCTCAGGGCAGTCACTTGGGCCTGGCTGCCGGGCGGCAGGTACGCGGCGTAGGGGGATTTGTCCTCGAACACCGACTGGCGATCGCCGAGGTTGTCCCAGTCGAAGGCGCCCTGCCCCGGCGCTTCGCCCTTGAGGCCGATGCGGCCGCTGAGCAGCACCAGGCAGAGCTCCTGATCGCCGGCCGCCACCGGCAGGGTTTCGCCGAGACTCAGGCGGTAGGCGGCGAACCCGACATACTCCAACTCGCCCGCCGGCAGTTGGACCATGGTCCGACCGCTGGCCTGGCTCTTGATCAACAGGCTCATGGCAGGTTCCTCTCTTTCAGCAGGGCGTCTTGCAGCAGAGCGTCTTGCAGCAAGGCGCGCAGGGTGTCGTAGCCCTTCTTGGCGTAGACGAAACTGGGTGCCACGGCGGGGTCCTGTTCGGCTTCCACCACCAGCCAGCCTTGGTAACCGGCGGCTAGCAGCACGTCGAGCAACGCGGCGAAATCGATGTCACCGTCCCCGGGCACGGTGAAGGTGCCGTTGATGATGCAGTCGGGGAAACTCCAGAGGTTGTTGCGCGCCAGTTGCACCACCGCCTTGCGCACGTCCTTGAAATGCACATGGCAGATGCGCTCGATGTGTTTGCGCAGCACCTGCAACGGCTCGCCACCGCCCATGTAGCAGTGACCCGAGTCGAACAGCAGACCCACTTCGCTGCCGGTCAGGGCCATCAATTTGTCGATGTCCGAGGGCGATTCGACGTAGGCGCCCATGTGATGGTGATAGGCCAGGCGCACACCCCGGGACAGAGTGAAGCGCGCCAGCTCGGTGAGTTTGTCGGCGTAGGCCTGCCAGGCTTCGTCGGTGTGGAAACGCGGCCGTTCGATCAACGGGATTCGCTGGCCCTGGATGGAGTCGGCGACTTCGCCGTACACCAGCACCGTTGCGCCGTTCTGCGCCAGCAACTCGACATGGCTGGCGATGGCGTCGATCTCCTCGGCCGCCGAGCGCCGGGCCAGGCGACTGGAATACCAGCCGGAAACCAGTGCCAGGTCGTACGGACGCAGCACATCGCCGACGCCCTTGGCGTCCTTGGGAAACTTGCCATTGAGCTCGAAGCCTTCATACCCGATGGCCTTGCCTTCGCTCAGCGCGGTACTCAACGGCGTCTCGCCGCCCAACGACGGCAAGTCGTCGTTGCTCCAGGAAATCGGGTTGATGCCAATTCGAATAGCGGGCATGGCTGCACCTTTTATTGTTTTCTCTAATGTTCAACCGATCACTGTGGCGAGGGAGCTTGCTCCCGCTCGGCTGCGAAGCAGTCGTAGAACTGTGTTTGCGGTGTGCCTATCGGACCGGGTCGGCTGATCGAGGGGCTGCTTCGCAGTCCAGCGGGAGCGAGCTCCCTCGCCACAAAAGCCCTGTATGACCCTCAAGCCCGTGCAGCCCGCCACGCCTCGATCAACTCCACAAACCGGCCCTGCACCTGCCGGATCAGCGTTTCGTCATCGATTTCCCCGGCCAGCCAGGCCCGGCTCGGCTCCTGGAAGATCGTCCGGCCCACGGCAAAACCCCGGCAGGTGGTACTCTGGCTGGCCTGGCGAAAACCTTCGGCCAGGGCCTCGGCCGGGGCATTGAGGCCGAGTAGGACCACGCCACGGCAGTACGGGTCGCGTTGCTGGATCAACTCGTCGAGCTGCTTCCATTGCTCCGCACTCTGGGCTTCGATCTTCCACCACGCCGGGTAGATGCCCAGGTTGTAGAGGCGCTTGAGGGCGCGGTACAACACATCCGGGTGCGGCGATGGATGATCCTTGGGCGGGATGACTTCCAGCAGCAACTCATGGCCGCTGACCTGAGAGGCTTTGTACAGGCCCATCAACTGCGCTTCCTGTTCCAGGCGCAGCAGCGGTTCGTCGTCGGGATGGAATTGCACCAGGCACTTGATGATCTGTTCCTGCGGCCAGGCGATCAGGTTGCTGCCGATGGAGCGTCCGTGTTCGAACGCCAGCGGTCGCGAGTTCTGCACTTCCACCGGGCGCGCCACCCACCAGCCACGACCGGTCGCGGCGTTGAGCGAGTCCTGGCCGAAACGCTGGTCGGCCAACAGACCGACATCGGCATCGACGCCCTCGCGTCGCAGATCCGCTTCGACCCGCTCCACTGCCTTGATGAACAGTTGCTTGAGTTCGCCGATGCTGCTCAAGTCGCGACCACCCTTTTGCGCCAGCTCCACCAGTTGCCAGCGATGGTCAAAGGCAAACACGAACAGCTGCTTCCATGCCTTGCGTGGCACGCTGACCTGATGCAAGCGTTGCAGCACCGCGTCCTGATCGGGCCGGGTGATCGGCACCGGGCTTTGGAACAGGTAATCGAGTTCTGCCCGGGTCGGCATCGCCGGGGCGCAGGCATGGCGTGACACCACCAGACCGCCGCAGGCGTTGGCCAGTTGGCAGCAGCGCTCATCGCTGGCGTCCTCCAGCCAACCGGCAAGGAACCCGGACATAAAGGCATCGCCAGCCCCAAGCACGTTCAGGACTTCGACCCGCACGCCGGGATACAGCGCACCGTCTTCAAGCCGGGCCGGAATGGCGCCGTGGATCACCGTGCACCCCAACGGGCCCAGCTTGACCACCAAGGTTGCCGCCGTCAGCGAGCGCACGGTGCGTAGCGCGGTCAGCAGGTCTTCGCTGCCACCGGCGATGAGGAATTCTTCTTCGGTGCCGACGATCAGGTCGAAACGCGGCAAGATGCCTTGCACGTGCTGGCTGACCTTCTGGTCGGCAACGAACCGGGTCTCGCCGTCGGCCTTGCCCGCCAGGCCCCAGAGCACCGGGCGATAATCGATGTCGAGGACGCGCTGGACCTGATGCTTATGCGCATAGTCCAGGGCCTGGATGCTGGCCTGATAGACGCCCTCGGCGGAGAAATGGGTGCCGGTGATCAGCAAGGCCTTGCTGGAGGCGATGAAGTTTTCGTCGATGTCTTCGGCGCGTAGCGCCATGTCGGCGCAGTTCTCCCGGTAGAACACCAGCGGGAAGGTTTCCCGATCCTTGATCCCCAGCAGGACCATGGCCGTCAGCCGTTCGGGATCGGCCTTGATCGCGCTGACATCGCAGCCTTCACGGGCCAGGGACTCCACCAGGAAGCGTCCCATGTGATCGTCGCCTACCCGGCTCAGCATGGCCGACCGGAGCCCCAGGCGCGCCGTGCCGAAGGCGATGTTGGCGGACGAGCCGCCCAGGTACTTGGCGAAGCTGCTCACGTCTTCCAGACGCGCTCCGACCTGCTGCGCATAAAGGTCGACACCCAGGCGTCCCAGGCAGATCACATCCAATTGACGCCCACTGGCAAAACGAGTCTGGCCCATGCTGGCTCCTGTTATTTTTATCAGCCCGCGCTGGGTGCCGGAACCGACGCCAACGCTTTGGTGGGTGCAGACTAAAACGAGCCGCAGGCAACAATCAATATTTATTCTATAAATTTTTTACGTGGAATATTTTTTCCAATACGCTATGACTCAGGGTAGTCAGACACGGTGGATCGTTTCAGCCAATGTCGCAATGAGGTCCGCCCATGATTTTCCCCGCGCCTACGCTGTAGACTGCGATCAGCCAACCTATTGTCGAAGGCCGGCGCTTTTTTGCGCCGGCCTATAAGAACAAGCCAGAAGGATTTCCTATGACCCGCCCCGATGATCTGCCGGCGCTGTCCGAGCGCGCGTCCGAGCCCGCCCTTCCCAGCCCTCCGATCAATGCCGAGCGCCTGTTGCAGCTGATCACCGAGGAATACGAGAGCCTGCCGCGCCAGCTCAAGCGCATCGCCAGCTATATGAGCCAGCAGAGCGACCGGATCATGGTCGATCGCATCAGCGACATCGCCCGGGAATGCGAAGTGCACCCCTCGGCGATCGTCAGGTTCTCCCAGCGCTTCGGCTTCAGCGGGTTCAGCGAGATGCAGGCGTTGTTCCGCGAGGCCTACACCCACAAGACCACGCCGGTGCAGAACTACCAGCAACGCATACGCAGCATGATCGCCAACAAGTCGCAGAAAGCCAGCGGCGGCGACCTGGCCCGTGAATGCGTGAATGCCACGCTGTCGGGCATCGAACGCCTGGGGCTGGAACTGGACGACCAGACGTTCGAAAAAGCCGTGGATCTGGTGGTCAACGCCGACAACATCTATGTGGTAGGCGTGCGTCGCTCGTTCGCGGTCGCCGATTACCTGGTCTACAACCTGCAACACACCAACAAGCGCATTCACCTGGTGTCCGGCCTGGGGGGCAGCTATCGCGAGCAGATGCGCAGCGTGCGGGCCAACGACCTGGTCATTGCCATCAGCTTCACGCCCTACGGCAAAGAAACCCAGCACTGCCTGCGCATCGCCCAGCACCACCAAGCCAAGACGCTGATCATCACCGACAGCAACCTGTCGCCCCTGGCCAAGCGAGCCAATGCGGTGCTGCTGGTGAACGAAGGCAGTTCATTCGCCTTCCGTTCGTTGAGCGCCACGCTGTGCCTGTGCCAGGCGTTGTTCATCGCCGTGGCCTACCGGCTGGAACTCAAAGTTGATGAAATTCATGAACAGGTAGGCTTCGAAGATTAATACGCTCGCCCACTACAGACCGCTGGAGGAGAAGCCATGAAACTGATCGGCATGCTGGACTCGCCCTACGTACGACGCGTCGCCATTTCCGCCAAGTGCCTGGGCATTCCCCTGGAGCACGACTCGGTTTCGGTGTTCCGGCATTTCGATGAATTTCAGCGTATCAACCCGGTCGTCAAGGCGCCGACCCTGGTGCTCGATGACGCAACCGTGCTGATGGACTCCACGCTGATCATCGATTATCTCGAAGCCCTGGCTGCACCGGGCAAGAGCCTGATGCCAACCGATCTCGGGCAACGGATGCGCGCATTGCGTCTGCTCGGCCTGGCGCTGGCGGCGTGCGAGAAATCGGTGCAGATCTATTACGAGCGCACCCTGCGACCGACGCAGATCCAGCACGCGCCCTGGGTCGAACGCGTGGAAGGTCAATTGGCGGCAGCCTACGCAATGCTGGAAAAGGAGCTGGAGCAACAGCCATTGAGCACCGACGGCTCGATCGACCAGGCGGGCCTCACCCTCGCGGTCGCCTGGAGCTTCACCAACCTCGTGGTGCCGGATCAGGTGGAGGGGAAGTCATTCCCGTTGATCAGCGCGTTTACTGCCTATGCCGAAGGGCTGGAAGCGTTTGTCAGCACGCCGATGGAGTAACGGTTGGATGCAATAACTGTGGGAGCGAGCGTGCTCGCGATAGCGGTGGATCAGCCACATCGATGCTGACTGAATCACCGCCATCGCGAGCAAGCTCGCTCCCACAGTAGGTTTTTGGTGTTCCGGGACTTAGCGTTCACCGCCA